>DASZJY010000099.1:0-7996 GCA_035947635.1 Acidimicrobiales bacterium
CGGCCCCGCGGCCGCCTGTCAGTCGTAGGGCTGGGCCCCGGGCACTCCCGGCACCGCACCCCGGCCGCCGACGCCGCCGTCCGCCATGCCGAGGTGGTGATCGGCTACGGGCCCTACCTCGACCAGTGCGCCGACGCCCTCCACCCCACCCAGGAGGTCATCCGCAGCTCCATCGGCGACGAGGTGGTGCGGGCCAAGCAGGCGGTGGTGGAGGCGGGCGCCGGCAGGAACGTCGCCCTCGTCTCCTCCGGCGACCCCGGCGTCTACGCCATGGCCACCGTCGCCCTCGAGGTGGCGGCCGAGAGCGGTGACGACGTGGAGGTGGAGGTGGTGCCGGGGGTCCCGGCCGCCCAGGCCGCCGCCGCACTCCTCGGGGCGCCCCTCGCCCACGACCACGCCGTCATCAGCCTCTCCGACCTGCTGACGCCGTGGGCAGCGGTCGAGGCCCGCCTGCGGGCGGCCGCCGAGGCCGACTTGGTCGTGGCCCTCTACAACCCGCGCTCGGCGGGGCGCTCGTGGCAGCTCGACGCCGCCCGCCGCATCCTCCTCGAGCGGCGCTCGCCCGACACACCCGTCGGAGTGGTGACCGACGCCGCCCGGCCGGGTCAGCGGCTCGAGCTGTCGACCCTCGCCCGGCTCGACCCCGCCACCGTCGGCATGACCACCTGTGTGATCGTCGGGTCGTCCGCCACCCGCATCGTCGCCGGGCGCATGGTCACCCCGCGGGGGTACGAGCAGTGATTCTTCTCGCCCACGTCACCGTGGACGACCGCTGCACCGCGTGCGGCGCCTGCCTCGTCACCTGCCCCGAACGCGCCCTGGTCGCCGCCCCCGGCCGACCGGCGGTGGTGGACGGCCGGTGCACGGGCTGCCTCGCCTGCATCGAGATCTGCCCCCGCGACGCCCTCACCGTCGTGGACGTGGTCGAGGTGGTGCCATGACCGTCCATCCCATCGAAGCCGAGAGCTACCGGATCCTCGAGGAACGGGTCGACCTCTCGCCCTTCGGGCCGCTGGCCCGGGCGGTCGTCAGCCGCATCGTCCATGCCAGCGCGGATCCCGAGTACGCCAGCACAGTGGTCACCGGCGAGGCCGAGCTGGCGGCGGGCGTGGACGCCCTGCGCTCGGGAGCGCCGGTGATCGCCGACGTGGAGATGGTGCGCCACGGGATCCGGGGGGTGGACGCCCGCTGCTACTTGGGAACGGCGGCCCAGCCGCCGACGGGCCTCACCCGCAGCGCCGCCGCCATGCGGGTGGCGGCGGAGCGCCACCGGGCCGGCGCCGTCTTCGTCGTCGGCTGCGCCCCCACCGCCCTCTTCGAGCTGGTACGCCTCCACGCCGCCGGCGAGGTGCAGCCGGCACTGGTGATCGGCCTGCCCGTCGGCTTCGTGGGGGCGTCCGACGCCAAGAAGGCGCTGCGGGCGAGCGGCGTGGCGGCGGTCAGCAACGTCGGGGAGAAGGGGGGCAGTGCGGTGGCGGCGGCTGCCGCCAACGCCCTCGTGAGGCTGGCGTGCTGACCGGCCCCGAGCGTCCCGCCCTTCTCATCGTGGGCCACGGGAGCCGCTCCGCCGCCGGTGTGGCCGAGTACTGGCGCCTGGCGTCGGTGGTGCGGGACCACGTTCCCGAGCTCACGGTCGGCTGCGGGTTCATCGAGCTGGCCGAGCCCGATCTCGACACCGCGGTCGACGAGCTGGTCGGGGCGGGGGCGACCTCCGTCGTGGCCAGCCCCCTCATCCTGCTGGGCGCCGGCCACCTCAAGAACGATGGCCCCGCTGCCCTCCACCGGGGCCGCCACCGCCACCCGTCGGTGCGCTTCCGCTATGCCCGCGACCTCGGCATCCACCCGCTGGTGCTGGCGGTGGCCGAGGACCGCGTCCGGGAGGCGGTCGGCGACGACGACCCCGCCACCACCGCCGTCGTGCTCGTCGGCCGGGGCTCCTCCGACCCCGACGCCAACGCCGACCTCTACAAGGTCGCCCGCCTCCTCTGGGACTCCCGGGGACTCGGGATGGTGGAGCCCGCCTTCGTGTCCCTCGCTCCCCCCGACGTCGCCGGCGCCCTCGAGCGGTGCCGCCGGCTGGGCGCCACCCGGATCGCGGTGGTCCCCTACTTCCTCTTCACGGGCCTCCTCGTCGAGCGCATCCGGGCCCAGACGGCGGCATGGGCCGACGCCCATCCCGATGTCGACGTCCGCCACGGGCCCCACCTGGGAGCCGACCCGCGCGTCGCCGCCCTGCTGCTCGAGCGCTACCGCGAGGCGCTCGACGGCGACGTGCGCATGAACTGCGACCTCTGTGTCTACCGGACGGTCCTGCCCGGCCACGAGCACCGCGTGGGTGCCCCGGTCGAGCTGGGCCACCACGACCACTCCGGAGGGGGGTGATGCAACTGGACACCGTCGAGCTCACCGGGCGGCGGGTGCCGCTGTGGGCCTGGTTGGCCGTGGTCGTGGCCGCCCTCGCCGCGTACGCCGTCACGTTGGAGAACGGGATGGTCCTGCGGGCCGGCGCCGACGTGGTGCACGAGCTGTTCCACGACGGCCGCCACTTCCTGGGCATGCCGTGCCATTGAGCCACCCGCCGATCCGGCGGTGGACATGTAGCGAGACCGCGACATGACCACCGCCGGTCGGCATCGATCAGGAGACGACGAATTGCGACGGTTGATCCGCGACGGGGCGCTGGCCGGGCTGGCAGGGGGTGCCGCGCTCGCGCTCGTCCTGCTGCTGCTGGGCGAGGAGAGCATCGGTCGGGCCGTCGCCCTCGAGTCGGGCGGGGGCGACGAGATGTTCTCCCGGCGCGTCCAGACGGCCGGGGGCATGCTCGCCGCCCTGGTCTGGGGCGCCGCCCTCGGCGTGGTGTTCGCGGTCGTGTTCACGGTGGCCCGGCGCCGGCTGCCCGAGACGTCGGACTGGCGGGCGGCGACGGGTCTGGCCGCTCTGGGCTTCCTCACCGTCAACCTGGTCCCGTTCCTGAAGTACCCGCCCAACCCGCCGGGCGTCGGCGACGCCGAATCGATCGGGCGGCGGACCGCCCTCTACCTCCTGATGCTGGCATGGTCGGCCCTGGCCGCCGCGGCCGCCTGGTCGGCCGCCCGCCGGCTCGGCCCCACCGGGGAGCGGGAGGCGCTCCCCGAGCACCTGCGGGCCCCGGCCGTCGTCGCCCTGTACGTCGCGGTGGTGGCCGTGGGCCTGGTGGCCCTGCCGGGCTCGCCCGACGCCGTCACCGTCCCCTCCGACCTGGTCTGGCGATTCCGCTTGGCCAGCCTGGGCGGCAACGCCGCCTTCTGGGCCGTCTGTGGCGTGGCCTTCGGGTGGCTGCGGCTCGCCGCCGCCGGGCGGTCGCCGCTCTCCTCCCTGCGGGCGCCGACGCGGGTGGGCCGGGCAGGGGAGCGCTGAGCACGCCCGACCGCGTGGTCCGAGCGGCCATCTTCGACTTCTACGGCACCCTCGCCCGCGCCGTGCGGTGGGGAGCGTCGCCCGCCGAGGTCTTCTCCCGCCTGGGCCACCGCCTCGACGAGGCCGCCTACGAGACGTGGCAGGCGGAGGTCTTCGACGGCATGGAGCACCTCGCCCACTCCGGGAGCCGCAACCTGTACCTGGCCTGGGAGCGCGACCGCCTCCGGCGCCTGGGCGCCGCCTGCGGGGTCGGGGCGGACGACGTGGAGCAGCTGGCCGCCGAGCTCCACCAGGCCATGCAGGACTTTCGCCTGGCCGCCTACGACGAGGTCCCCGGTGTGCTCGACGAGCTCCGTCGCCGCGACCTGGTGGTGGCTGTCTGCTCCAACTGGACGTGGGACCTCGACGTCGCCCTCGACCAGTGCGACCTGACCGGCGCCGCCGACGTCGTCGTCACCTCGGCCCAGGCCGGCGTCCGCAAGCCCCATCCCCGCATCTTCTCGCTGACCCTCGAGCGCTGCGAGGTCGAGGCGGACGAGGCTGTCTTCGTGGGGGACACGTGGTACCCCGACGTCGAGGGCGCCTTGACCGCCGGGCTGCGTCCCGTGCACGTGTGGCGTCCTGAGGAGACCGCCGGCGTCGATCCGCGGCCCCTCCCCGCCGGCGTGCGCCGGGTGGCAGACCTGAGCGGCGTCCTCGACCTCCTCTGACGCCCCCCGCCTACGCCGGGAGGAACGTCAGGCGCACCCGACGGTCGGGGTTGTCCTCGTTGAAGTCGACGAGGACGACGCTCTGCCACGTGCCGAGGAGCGGTCGGCCGCCCTCGACGGGCAGGACCAGCGACGGGCTCACCAGCACCGGCAGCAGGTGGTCGGCGCCGTGGCCCGGGGAGCCGTGCTGGTGCCGCCAGCGGTCGTCCCTGGGGATGACCTCGGTGAGCAGCCGCTCGAGGTCGCCCTCCGACCCCGAACCCGTCTCCATGAGGGCGAGGCCGGCGGTGGCGTGGGGGACGAACACGTGCAGGAGCCCGTCGCCCCTCTCGCCGCAGAAACCCGTGACCTCGTCGGTGACGTCGGTCACCCGCGACCCCGACGTGTCGACTCGCAGTTCGGTGGTGTCCATGGATCTCGTCTACCCAGGCCTCAGTTCATCACCGGGTCGGCGGGGAAGTTGGCGACCATGGCCAACCGCCCGCGCTGGCGGCGGAGGACCGTCCGCCACAGGTCGTCCGGCTCGGGCGACAAGGCGTCGCCGGGAAGGGCGTCGAGCACGTACCAGGCACCGGCCGCCACCTCTCCCTCGAGCTGGTCCGCACCCCAGCCGGCGTACCCGGCGAACACCCTGATGTCGTGGACCGGCTGGACGAGCTCCTCGGGATCACGCTCGAGATCGATGGTGGCGAGCCCGGCGAAGAGCGGGTGCCAACCGTCCGGTTCGGCGCCCCCCGGCGCCGCTGTGCGGCCCAGGCAGATGGCCGCGCTGGGGGCGACCGGGCCGCCCTCGAAGACCACCGACGGGTCGGCGGCGAAGCGCTCCCATCGCGGGAGGGCGGCGTAGAGGTCGGTGTCGGTCGGGCGGTTGAGGACGACGCCGAGCGCCCCTTCGGCCCCGTGCTCCAGCACGAGGACCACCGTGCGCTCGAAGTTGGGGTCGCGAAGCGTGGGCGCCGCCACCAGCAGTCGTCCCGTCAACAAGCCCTCGCTCATGCCCCAATGATCCCTCGTGGGGGCAGACGCGACACTCGCCGGGTGAGGTCACCCGGCGAGTATCGACAGAGGGCTGTGAACCTTACGGTGAGGTGACCTCACCGGTGCGCCGGCGCAGTCGGCGGCGCAGCTCGAGGGCCATCAGCAGCAAGGCCCCACCGAGCACCAGGTAGCGGGAGTCGCCACCGGTGGCCGACAGCTGGCCCCGGCCGATGTCGGGCCCGATCAGCGTCGTCGCGCCGCTGATCGCCCCGCCCTGGAACTGGGCCTGGCCGACGATGGCCTGGCCGGCAGCCCCGCCGGTGCAGTTGCCGAGGGTGGCGGTCACATTGGCCGTGTCCCTGACCACGCCGTTGCCGCCCGCGACCCGGCCGGTCACGGTTAGTCGTATTGGTGGCTGTCCTCGGGTGTAGTTGCCGAGGTTGTTCCACGTGACCGTGTTGCCGCTGACCACCCCTCCGTTGCTGGCGCTGAGCAGCTGGATCCGCGGGTTGCCGCTCTGCACGCCGTGGGTGTCGGTGACCCGGATGCCGATCAGGTCACAGGCGAAGAACCGGGCGAACAGGGCGGGGTCGGACGGGATGGTGATCGTCCAGGTGATGGTGTCGCCGGCGGCCGCCGGGTTGGGCGTCGCCGTCTTGGCCACCGGGATGTTGCAGCGCACACCGCCGGCGGGCACGGTGGCCGACGCCTCCATGTGCCCGATGCTCAGGTCGAGCACGCCCAGCGCCTCCAGCAGCTGGACGCGGCTGACGACGTCGGCGGCAGCCGACGCCCGGGTGCCGTCGGGAGCGATGGTGGGGGCGCTGCCGGGGGCGCCGCCGATGGCCCGCGGCCGCTGGCCCACGCTGACCAGGGCGAGGCCGGGCAGGTTGATGGTGAGGCCGTTCTGGCCGAGGAGGTCGGACAGGCTGACCGGGCCGAGGACCGGCACGCCGCCGACCGTGCGGATGGTGATGACGGGGTTGCCCAGGTAGTCGATGCGTGCGCCGCCCGGCTTCCCGGTGGCCACCGCTCGCAGCCCGAACTCACCGGCGACCTCCACGAGGAGGGTCGGCCCCGCGACGGTGTTCAGAAGGGCGACAGGTGCGGCGATCTGGCGCACCTCGCTGGCCAGGCCGAAGGTGCCGTCGCCGTTGGGGATGAAGTAGGAGAACGACCTCGTCTGGGAGGCGTTGTTGTTGCCGGCGCTGGTGGCCAGCGCCGCCTGGCCCACTGCCCCGAGCAGCTGGAGGTTGGCGGCGTAGCCGAGCCCGTAGCTGATGGGCTGGCCGATGGCGCAGATGTTGGGGTCGTAGATGGCCTGGGCCTGGCCCCGCAGGAGCGAGGCGAAGGCGACGGGCGCCAGGTTGAGGTTGATCTCCCGGGTGATGAGGTCGGTGGGCGGCGGGGCCGACGCCTCGGCCAGCCCGCTGAGGAGGATCTGGTTGACGGTGGCCTGCTGGGCGGCGGGAACGCCGAGGCCCACCTCGAGCCCCGTGCCGCGCCCGTAGGCGTTCTTGCTGGCGAGGGCGGGGTTGATGTTCTGGCCCAGCTCGTCGGCCCGGGGCGCGAGTCCCTGCGAGTTGACGGCGTTGGCGGCACGGGCCGCGTGCACCCCCGCCAGTGTGGTGGTTCCGACGGTCAGCACGTTGGTGCTGAGCACCGTGCCCGTGCTGAAGCCCGAGAAGACCTGGTTCGTTTGCGCGCCGGCGGGCCCGGGGGCGACGACGGTGAATGCTGCCGTCGCTGCCGTCAGGGCCGCCGTGAGCAGCACCGCTACTCGCGTCCTCACGTGTGTCCTCCCTTGTCGCCCCTGCGGGCTGTCGCACGGTGGTCCGGGGAGCCGGACCCGCCGCTCCTCGTCATCCGGTCAAGGGACGCATGGTGCTGGCACCTCTACCGCCCTGGCGCCCACGATGGTCGGGTCGTCCCGCGATCGGCGAACAGTAGCAAACCACGTCATGTACATGGGGAATCGACGCAGAACGTCACAGCACCGCCGCCCCTCCCAATGGCGCCGTTACCGTACGCAAGTCGCCATGCCCAGTCCATCCTTGTCGAGCGACCGCGACGTGGTCGTCGTGGGGGGCGGGCACAACGGCCTGGTTGCCGCCTGTTACCTGGCCCGGGCGGGCCTCGACGTGCTCGTGCTGGAGGCGCTCGAGGACCCCGGAGGGGGCTCCCGGACGGCCGAGACCGTCCCCGGCTACCGGTTCGATCTCCATTCCGTGGCCCACAACATGATCAACATGACCGACATCCCGGGGCAGCTCGACCTGGCCGGGGCAGGGCTCGTCTACCAGGAGATGGACCCCTTCAGCGTGGCCGTGCACGCCGACGGCCGCCGGGTCCGCTTCTTCCGGTCGGTCGACGACACCGTCGACTCCATCGCCGAGTCCGACGGCGGCGAGGCCCGGGCCTACGCCGCGTTCATGGAGAAGGCGCTGCCAATCGTGCGCACGGTCCTCCCCGCCCTGCGGGGCCAGATGTCGGCTCGGGAGGTGCCCGAGCGGGTGGTCAACCTCGTGCGGTCGTTCCGGCATAGGCCGCTGGCGACGCTGCGGGACGTCATCGGCCCGTACGACTCCCTCCTGCGGCGGTGGCTCCCGAGCGACCTCACCCGCGGCCCGGTCGCCGCCTTCGCCGCCCACGCCGCGTCGGGGCCCTCGGCGCCCGGCGGCGCCCTGTTCGCCTTCTGGCAGGCGGCCTACCACCTCTTCGGCCAGTGGCACGCCCGGGGTGGGGCCCAGGGGCTCGTCGACGCCCTGGTCCGCCGGCTCGAGTCCCTGGGCGGCGAGCTGCGCTGCAACGCAGCCGTGGCCCGCATCGACGCAAGGGAGGGACGGGTGCAGGCCGTGGTCATCGAGGACGACGAGCGCATCGAGACCCGGGCCGTGGTCACCGCCATCGAC
>DASZJY010000100.1:0-5613 GCA_035947635.1 Acidimicrobiales bacterium
CCTCACTGGCTTCTCGGCGTGGCGCTGGAGTGGTCGCGATCGACCAAGGTCGGTTTGCGCTGCCCGATTTCAGCGAGCGGCTTCCCGGATGACATCGTGCTCGCCGGCCAGCTCGACGCGGACGAGGGCGGCGAGGAGCGGCACGAAGTCGTTCCTGCTCACCTGACGCGCCAGCTCCTTCGCCGACCCGCCCAGGCCGAGCTTTTCGGCGCCGGCGAGGGCACGGCGGTCGGCGAAGGGATACAGCTCGTCCCACGCGGCCTGTACCTCACGGAAGAAGATGTCCACCCCGACGTCGCCGAGTCCCTTGAACTCCTTCAGCAGCTTCCGCTCGGCGGCGGGGTCGCGGTCGGCCTCGTCCCGTAGCTGCCTGAGGTCGCTCTTCCAGCGGTCGGCGAGGAGGCGGGCGGTGTCCTCGAGCATGGTGGCCGTCCGCTCCTGGTAGCGGGCGTAGCCGGCGTCATTGAGCACGTCGACGCGCTGCTTCCAGGTCGAATCGAGCATCGCGTCAGCGGTCGTCCATCTGCGCTTGGCCAGTCCCTTGGCCGCCTGCATGGCGATCTCGCTGTTGATGCGGGCGCTCTGGAGCAGCGACAGGCACAAGAGGCGAAAGAGGGGCGAGGGCGTGTTCCGCTCGACGTTGATGCCCGCCTCGGCGGCGAACGTCGTGCCCCTCTGGTCCAGGAGAGCGGCGACGATGGCCTTCTTGGACGGCCTGGCCAACAGCACCTCCGAGCAACGGTGACGCCAACGTAGTTCGGGACAGGCTCGTGGACGAAGAGGTGCTGAGAACGCTCTGTAGGGGTACAGAGATCATCGGAGGACCCCCATGACAACGGAGCAGAAGCGAGGCCTGCGGAGGCTGGAGGGTCACAAGGTCCATCTCGCCCTGGCCGACGGCTCCCGGATCGATGACGCCGATCTCGTCTCGGCACGAGGCACCACCCTGTGGTTGTTCACCAACGGCGAGGACGCCTTTGTGGATTCCGACAACGTCATCGACGCCTGGGAGACGCCGCTCGTGCGACCGGCCGCCGCCTGAGGACAGTCGTTCGGTTCCCCGCCGGCGCGGCTGCGCCCGGGTGAGCGGTCGCGTCCGACAGGCTGGTGGAGGTCATCCCCAGAGTTCGAGGAGGATCCATTCCCGGCGCATCCACCTACTCGGTCGGTGGGGCTTCCGCCGAACCGCTGCCGTCAGTAGAATCGGGCCCGCAACCGGGGGGTTCCATGGCACAACGTTCGGAACGGCGGACGTCGGTGACCGGTGCGGTGTTCGCCGTCTTGCTCGTGGCCTCCTTCGTCGTTGCCGGGGAGACACCGGGTGCGGACGACTCCGTTGAAGAGGTGGTCTCGTTCTACTCCGACAACGAATCGGAGGTCGTGATCTCCGCCATCTTGTCCGGACTCAGCGCCGTGTTCCTGCTCTTCTTCGTCGGCAGCCTCGGAAGCGTGCTTCGGTCGGCCGAGGGGCCCACCGAAGGCTTGTCGGCCGTGGCGCGAGCGGGTGGCGTGGTGGCCGCAGTCGGAGTGCTCATCTTCGCGGGCCTTTTGTTCACGCTCGGGGATGCCGCGGACACACTCGAGCCTGAAGCCACCCAGGCACTGAACGCCCTCAACGCTGACTTCTTCTTCCCTCTGGCTGGTGGCTTGGCGACATTGCTCTTTGCCACCGGCCTCGTCGCCGTCCAAAGCAGGGTGCTGCCTGGATGGCTGGGTTGGTCCGCGCTGGTGATCGCGGTCGTGACCTTCTCACCGCTCGGATTCGTTGCCTTCCTCGCCTCCATCGCCTGGGTGCTCGTGACCAGCGTGCTCCTCTCGTTCGGCCGCGGGAGGGCACCAACCGTGTCAACTCAGGCGCCCCCGGGCTGAACCGTCGTCCGGTTTCGTGTGGGCGGCACCCGACGTCGGCTAGCCAGCGTCGATGCCCAGGAGGCGGGGGCGGGTCACCGCCCGGGCACCGCGCAGAAGCCCGAGGGCGGCGACCAGCCAAGCGGCGAGCCCCAACGCGAAACCTGATGTCCGCCCGGCGCCGAGGAGAGACCCGCTCGACTGGGCGTAGGCCAGCACGATGAGAGGCAGGGTGACCAGTCCCGACGCCTGCTGGGCGGCGGCCGCGCTCTTGACCCGGGCGGACAGACGGAGCACGAGCGACAAGGTGATGGCGAGGAACGGGGGCACGATCCAAAGCATGAGCACCCACCACTGCGGCGTGGGGAAGAACCAGCCCCCGACATGCGGGCCGACGATGAGGTTGACGGCGAGGGAGTAGATGCCGAAGCCGACGAGCGTGGTGAGGTAACCCGGGAGCAGGCTGGCGATGAGCTTCCCGAGGTAGATCTCCCGTTCCGAGGCGGGCGAGTGGGCCAAGAACTCGCCGCTGCCCTTCTCCCGTTCCCCAACGAGGGTGTTGGCCCCTACGGCGGTCGAGATCGTCATGGGGACGACGACGGCCAGGGGTGCGAACAGGTACACAGCCAGCGCGTAGGAAGTGCGGTCGGCCGGGTCCGCTCCCTGCACCGCCGACTGCGCCTTGGAGGGCAGGAGGTCGAGGGCGGCGGACACCTTCTGGACGGTGGGCACACTGCCGATGGAGGTGATGCCGAGGAGCAGCAAGGTGGGGATGACGACGAAGAACATGGCGGCCAGTACGAGCATCGGGCCCCAGAAGTCGGGGCTCTGGCGCAATTGCCGCAGGTCGTTGCGGGCGATTGTCGCCATCCGGTCCCAGTTCACGGACGGCTCCTGACCCGTAGGTACAGCTCTTCGAGCGACGGCCGGTGAGGCGTCACCGCGGTCAGGCGGACGCCCGTGCCCACCAGGAAAGCGACAAGCTCGGGCACCCGGGCGAGGTCGTCGACGGTCACCCGGGCCCGGCTTCCGTCGTGCTCGACTGCGGCCACCCCTTCGCGGTCGACCAGGCGCTCGAGGTCGTCGGCGCCCTGGGCGTCGAACACGACGGTGGGGAAGGGCCAGTACCGGCGCATCAGCTCGTCGGTGCTCCCCGCCACCACCTCGCTGCCGTCCTCCATGATCACCACCTGGTCGGCCAGACCCTCGGCCTCGAGGAGAAGGTGGGTGGACATGACCACCGTCTTGCCGTCGCCGGTCATCTCGTGGATCAGCTCGAGCACGGCCCGAGAGGACTCAGGGTCGAGCCCGGACGTGGGCTCGTCCAGCAGGAGCAGGTCGGGATCGTGCACAACGGCCCGGGCGAGGGCGAGGCGGGTCTTCATCCCGGTCGAGTAGCCCGCGACCTTGAGGTCGAGGGCCTGCTCGATCCCGAATCGCGCCGCCGCCCCTTCGATGGGCGCCTCGGCCGCGCCAAGGCCGAAGAGCTCGGCCGCATAGCGCAGGTTGTCCCGCCCCGACAGCCGGTCGTAGAGCGCAGGCTTGGCCGCCACCACGCCGCACCGCCTCCGCACCTGCTCGCCGTCGGGGCTGTTCGGGTCCAGCCCGAACACGCGGACCTCACCGTCGTCGGGCGCGATGGCACCGGTGATCACGCGGAGGGCAGTCGTCTTGCCCGCCCCGTTGGGACCCACCAGGACGGTGATGGAACCGGGCGGTACGGCCAGGCTGAGGTCGGCCAGGGCGGTGACCGGCCCGAACCGACGGGCGACATGACGCAGCTCGATCACGTTCTGGCGACGCGCCGGTGCACCCGCCGTCGGCGCGTCCGGCCGGCCGGTGTCGGCCAGGGTGCGAGTCACTTCCAGAGGTATCGACACAACGAGAAGGGTCTAAACCCGACAAATCGGACAGCGACGAGCGTGGGCATGCTCGCAGCCCCGATCAGGGAACGGCGGCCCTAGCGTTGGGCGGAGGGCGCGCTGGCCTTCACCGACCAACCCGGTCGCACGCCGTCCAGGTCTTCCCAGCGGGGGATGTAGTGCTCGAGGAAGACCTGACCGACGAGCTCGTTGCGGCTGCGCACGCCGGTCTTGTCGAAGATCGACTTGAGGTGGTCCTGGATCGTGTAGGGCGACACGTGGAGCAGGGCGGCCATGCGTTTGGTCGACTCTCCCTTGAGGCACAGGTGCACGATCTCGCACTCCCGCGGGCTGAGCCCGTAGGCGAGGGCGACGAGCGGTGCCACCTCGCTGGCCGGAGCGGGTTGGACGATCACCGCGGTGCGCCCGTCGGCGCCTCCGGCGAGCGGGGTCCCGTAGAGGAGCAACCACGCGCCGGACCGGGTCTGCACCCGTGAACGAGCGGCGAGCCCCAGCGGATCGGAGCCGGCTCGTAGGGTGCGGGCCCGAGCGGCCACTGCCTGGACCATCTTCGACTCAGCCGGTGTGGCTGGCGCCGGCTCCTCGACCATCTGGGCGATCCAGAGCTCGGCTGCGGGCGAGATGAGTTCGGGCGACCCGTGCTCGTCGAACACCACGACGCCCGGGCCCTCGTCGGCGGCGACGATGTCTGTGGTGACGGAGGCGTGGACGAGGGCCCGCCGGAACCCTTCGGCGATCGGCTCGCTCAAGGCGGCGAGGAAGCGGACGTCGTCTTCGCTGAACCAGGGCCGGTCGGCCTCGCGCAGGAACCCAGCGGCCGCCCAGTACGTGGCGTCGGCCACGAACGACCCGCGTAGCTCGTCGCCGATCCCGTAGGCGGCATGGGAGCGGTGCCGGGCGCTACGACTGAGAGCGCCGTGGGTGGCGATGCTGGTGGCGCCGGCGCGGCGACCGCTGCGGGCCAGGAACCACCACTTGTTCACGTCCTCGACCACGTACTCGTACTCGGCCAGCCACGAGCCCGAGCAGGTGACACCTCGGTTGAGACTCCCGGTGAAGAGCACTGTCCCGGGGTCAACCGTGTGCCAACAGCAGCGGTCGAACGGAACGACCCGACCGATCGACTCGCTCAGCTCGCTGGAGAGCGTGACCCAGTCGAGCCCCGCCCGCGCCAGCTCGCGGATCTCGTCGGCGGTGCGGCCGAGCCGGTCGCCGTCCACGAGGCCATGGTAGATGCGCCCGCCCGGCCCGTCAGTCCCAGAAATCTGGGATCGCCTGTGAGGATTTCCCGGGCGATCTGGGATTTCGCCGCACCCACCCTTGCCCGACAATCGCCCGGACGCCACGACGATGGAGGAAGACCGATGACCACGATCCAAACGGCGACCGCGCACCACGAGGGACACGCGCAGGACGTGACCCCGGAGCCGATCCTGCGACTGGCTTCGGGGTTCATGGCGGCCAAGCACCTGTTCGCGGCGAGCGAGCTGGGCATCTTCGAGGCCCTGGCCGAGTCGCCGGCGACGCTCGACACGCTCGCCGCCCGCACCGGGCTCACCCCCCGGGCGGCGCGGATCACCGCCGACGCCATGGTCGCCCTCGGGCTGCTCGAGCGCGACGGGGATCTGTACCGCAACGGCCCCGCCGCCGCCCGGTACCTCGCCGGACGCAGCCCGGCCGACCTGCGGCCGCTCCTGGCGTTCTGGGACAAGATCAGCTACCCCGCGTGGGAAGCGCTGGCCCAGGCACTCGGCAGCGGCCCACCTCGTGAGGTGTTCGACCTCGACGAGGCCCAGCATCAGATCGTCTCCGCCGGGATCGAGGCGATCCTGGCCGGGCCGGCCCGTGCGCTCGCCGAGGTCGTCGACTTCTCCGCTCACCG
>DASZJY010000101.1:0-4069 GCA_035947635.1 Acidimicrobiales bacterium
GACTCGATCATCCTCTGCACGGCCAAGCCGAGCTGGGCGGAGGCGGCCGAGGAAGGGCACCACGAGGCCTACGCCAACCTCGACTACCTCGAGCGCAGGCTCGTGCGGCCGACGAAGGCGGAGATCCGCCTGACCCTCACCGGTGACCAGCACCACTACGCGCGCTACGCGAGGGTCGACGAGCCCCGGGCCGACGGGAGAGGCCCGGCCCAGAAGATCACGGCCGGCGGTGGCGGCGCCTTCCTCGCTGCCACCCACCACCTGCCGGTCGACCTCACGCTGCCCCCTCCCAAGTCACGCGACGCCGGGAAGAGCGACGCCACCAGATGGAGGCTGGAGTGCCGCTACCCGTCTGACAAGGAGTCTCGCCAGCAGCGGAAGCACGTCGTGCGGCTGCCGTTCGACAACGCCGGCATGTGGGCATTCGTCGGCGGGGTCCACGTCGCCTACGCCTGGATGGCCCAGGCCTCCCACCGCAAGGCGGCCGAGCGGTTCCCGCAGGTCGTGGCCCGGCTCTCCTACGAAGACTTCGCCCGCGGTCTGGCCCGGAGCCCCCTCGCTGTCCTCTTCAGCGCCGGCCTGGCGCGGGGGCTGGTTGGGTTCACCAAGGCGGAGAGCCGCAATGTGAAGTGGGGCCTGGGTCTCGGGCACGCCGGGGTTCAGCTCGGTGCCGTGGTGGCGAGCGCCGGCACCGCGGCCAAGGTCTGCAGCCGGTTGGGGCTCTCCGGAGCGCGCTTCTCGGGTGGCTTCGTCGCCCTCGTGGGCGTCGGAGGAGGCCTGCTCGGTTGCGGCTTGATGTCCGGCTACCTGTACGTCGCCGACTTCTTCAAGCTCAACGCCAACGAGCTCTTCTCCGCCCAGCGCAACCGAGGCTGGAAGAACTTCATGCGCCTCCACATCGCCGACGACGGGAGCCTGACGATCTACCCCGTGGGTCTGAAGACGACGCCCCGGAAGTGGCGGCTGGCCCACGATGGCAAGCGCATGGACCCGTGGTTCGAGCCCGAGAAGGGGAAGGTCGAGCCCCGTCTGATCGAACCGCCCATCGTCGTCGCGCCCACGCAGCTGCTGGGAAGCGACGTCACCGCCGCGGCCGGCGCCGGCGCGGTGGCCGCCGCGTCAGCTGCCGCCGGGCACGACGGCGCCGGCCAGTAGGGCGCATGCCGGCATGACCGATCTGGGGGACACCGCCGCCGCTTCTGCTCCCTGAGGAGGCAGTCATGCTCACCGAGAGAGTCGTCCCCTTCAGCACCGAGGACGGGCACACGCTCAACCTGGTCAACGTGCGGGGCGAGCGCGAGCGCACGCGCGAGCCCGTGATCCTCGTCCACGGCGCCGGGGTGCGGGGCAACATCTTCCGCGCCCCCGTGCCCACCACCATCGTCGACGCCCTGGTGGACGACGGCTACGACGTCTGGATGGAGAACTGGCGGGGCAGCATCGACTTCGAGCCCAACGCCTGGACCCTCGACCAGGCGGCCAAGTACGACCATCCGGCCGCCGTGCGCACGGTCGTCGAGGACACCGGCCAGGACAAGGTCAAGGCGATCATCCACTGCCAGGGCTCCACCTCGTTCTCCATGTCCGCCATGGCCGGCCTCGTCCCCCAGGTCGACACGATCATCACCAACGCCGTCTCGCTCCACACGATCGTGCCGCCGTGGTCGAAGGCCAAGCTCCAGTACGCCATGCCCGTGGTGAACCGGTTCCTCAGGTACCTCAACCCGGCGTGGGGCGACACCCCGCCCCCCGGAGCGCCGAAGCTGCTCACCCTGTTCGTGCGGGCGACGCACCACGAGTGCGACAACACCGTGTGCAAGCTGGTGAGCTTCACGTACGGCAGCGGCTTCCCCGCACTCTGGCAACACGAGAACCTCGACGACGACACCCACGACGAGTTCGTCCGCCGGGAGTTCGGCAACGTGCCGCTCAGCTTCTTCCGCCAGATCGCCCGCTGCGTCCGGCGGGGCAACCTGGTCTCGACCGGCGAGGTGCCCGGGCTCCCCGAGGACTACGCCGCCCAGCCGCCCCAGACCGACGCCCGGTGGGTCTTCTTCGCCGGCGAGAAGAACCGCTGCTTCCTGCCCGAGAGCCAGGGGCGGTCCTACGACTGGTTCTCCCGGTACCGCGGCGACCACTCGCTGCACATCGTGCCCGGCTACAGCCACCTCGACCTGTTCATGGGCCGCAGCGCGGCTCGCGACGTGTTCCCGCTCATGATCAAGGAGCTGGGGGGCGGCGACGGAGGAGGAAAGCCATGAGCTTCCCGCGGCGGGTCCGGTGGACGGAGGGGCGCTACGCCAACGTCGACGGGATCCCCTTCCAGATGCCGGTAGGCACCCGCACCAGCCCGGCGCTGTTCGCGGGCTTCAGCATCGACCTGGCGGCCGCTCAGGAGCTGCTTCCCGGCGAGGAGCTCCACGCCTGCCGGGTCTGGAACCGGGGCATGTTGATGACCGCCGTCGTCGACTACCAGGACACCCCCATCGGCCGGTACGTCGAGTTCTGCATCGGCATCCTCTGCACGCGGGGACCGGCGCCCGCGCCTCCGCTCCTCCCTCTCACCATGCTTCCTCCGTTCGGCACCGGCGTGTACATCTACGACCTGCCGGTGAGCAGCGAGGTCTCGGTGAAGGGCGGCCGCGGCATCTGGGGCATGGCCAAGCGCCAGGCCAACCTGGACTATGTCATCGGCGACGACACAGTGAGCAGCCAGTACGACCTGGACGGCCAGCTGGTGATGCGCATCGACGTCCCTCGGACCTCGACCACCGTCCCGATGTCCATGAGGGGCGTGGGCTACGGCGACTTCCGCGGCATGCTCACCAAGTCCACCGTCTACTTGAAGGCGCGGTGGGAGATGGCGATGCGGCCGACGAGCGCCCGCCTGCTGGTGGGCGACCACGCCCGGGCCGAGCCGCTCAAGCGGCTCGACATCGACCCCCGGCCGCTGTTCACCGGCTTCTCCCCCCGGATCGAGGCGGTGCTCGACGACCACATCGAGTCCTGGTTCCTCACCGCCGGGCATCCGCTGCCCGAGCCGATCCAGAGCATGGCCGACGCCATCGACCTGACCCTGAGCCAGGACTGGCTCGCCCCGCCCGACCGGGCCACCTCCGACGGGATCCTCGCCGAGCTCTCGCCCGAGCAGGCCGTGGGCCGGGCCCCGCGGCCGCCGCTGTCACCGGTCGCCAGCGAGCAGCGCAGCGCCTCCTAGGAGCGTACGTCCACCGACGCTTCACGACGTCGACAGGTGGCGGCCGGCCCAGAAGCCGCCGAAGGGCACGGCGGCGGCGAGGACGATGACGACGGTGCGCCAGAACCCCCAGCTCTGGCCCTCCCGGATCCGCAGCACCAGCACGAGGTAGACGAGGAAGATGATGCCGTGCACCGGGCCCAGGAACCCGATGTAGTCGGAGCCGTCGAGGACGCGGTAGACGAAGACGGCGCCCAGGAGGGCGAGGTAGGTGATCGCCTCGAGAAAGGCGACCACGCGGAACGCGCCGGTCTCACCGCGAAGGGATCGTGCCATGGCGGACGAGTATGGCCGACGGGGCCGGGCGTAGGATCCGCACGGATGGGACGGTCCGGTGGTGGGCGGCGGATGGCCCAACTCCTCAAGCTGCGCGCCGTGGGGGCGCTCAACGACTACCGCCCCGTGCGGGCGGGGTTCACGGTCCTGCGCCGGCTCGCTCCGGTCCTGGTCGTGGGCAAGACCGCCGTCGTGACCCGACACGCCGACTGCGTCGAGGTGTTCCGACGCGACGAGGACTTCACCATCTCCGAGCTCAACGCCCCCGTGATGGACCGCGTGAACGGTCCCTTCATCCTGGGGATGGACCGCGGGCCGCAGTACGACAGGGAGAACGACATCCTCGAGCGCTGCGTGCACGCGGGTGACCTTGACCGCATCCGCGACCTCGTCCACACCACCGCCGGCGAGCTGATCGACGCCGCCCGTGCCCGCGGACGCATCGACGTCGTCAACGGCCTGGCCCGGGTCACCGCCGCCCGGGTGATCAGCTCCTACTTCGGCATCCCCGGGCCCGACGAGGCCACGTTGATGCGG
>DASZJY010000102.1:0-2471 GCA_035947635.1 Acidimicrobiales bacterium
GGCGGAGGGGCAAACGGCGGCCGCCTCCTGCTCCAGACCCGGCTACCGGCGTCGGAGGTGGTCGACGCCGCGGTGCATGCCGATCCCTCCCGGCTGGCCGTCGTCGAGTCGGCCCGGCGCGCCGCGTTCGGCCTTTCTCCCGAAAGGGCGGTGGCCACGGTCTCGGGTGAGGGGGCGGACGCCTTCGCCCGCGCTGTCGCCGCCGAAGCCGGGATCGAGGTGCTCGGTCCGACCAGCGGCCGCTGGCTCGTGCGGGCCGCCGACCACGCGACGCTCTGCGATGCCCTGGCCGCGGTCCGCCGGCGACGTGCGCGCGCCGCCGGAAGCGTGCGCCTCTCCGTCGACCCCGCGCGCCTGTGAAGCGGCTCGTCCTCCTCCGTCACGGCGAGACCGAGTGGTCGGCGACGGGGAAGCACACCAGCCGCACCGACGTGGCCCTTACGCCGGCGGGCGAGGAGGCGGCGCGGGCCCTCGGCCGCCGCCTCGAGCAACTGGGCGTGGCGCCCGGACGCCGGGTCTCGAGCCCGCGCCGGCGGGCGGTCGACACCGCCCTCCTGGCCGGGCTCGGCGACGGCCTGGAGACCGACGAGCGCCTGACCGAGGTCGACTACGGCGAGTACGAGGGGCTCACCACCGTCGAGATCCGCCGCCACCGCCCGTCGTGGGTGCTGTGGCGCGACGGCAGTCCGGGCGGGGAGACGATGGACGAGGCGGGCTGGCGCGCCGACGACCTCTTGGCGTCCCTCGCCCCCGAGGAGGGCGACGGCGACGTGGTCCTCGTCGGCCATGGCCACTTCCTGCGTCTGCTGACGGCGCGCTACCTCGATCTCTCACCGCCCCAGGCCCGCCACCTCGCCCTGGGCACGGCGAGCATCTCGGTGTTGGGCCACGAGCACGAGTGGCGCGCCCTCCTCCTGTGGAACGACCGGGCGGCGGCGGTGGCCCGATGAGGTTGCTCAAACCGAAGCCGACCCCTCGGGGGCCCTATAGCGAGTGGTGGTGGCCCGACCCGCCCGTCTCCGACGATCGGCGGGGGTGGACGACGTTCGAGCACCTGCTGGTCCCCGAGATCGACCCCGGCCCCGACAGCACCTACTTCTGGGCCCACCAGTTCCAGTGCGTGGACGGGGCGGGCGGTTACCTCGGCCTGCAGACCCGGGGCAACCGGGCCGACGGGTCGGTCGGCAAGATCGCCATCTTCTCCCTCTGGGACGCGACCGGAGGTGCCGGACCGGGTGCCGTCCGCTTCAGCGGCGAGGGCACCGGGTGGAGCACACGGGTCGCGTGGCCCTGGAGCGCGGCGAAGACCTACCGGCTGCGGCTGGAGGTTGGGGACGAGACGCCGGAGGGCGCCTGGTGGTCGGCGTGGGTGGCCGACTCGGAGAGCGGCGAAGAGGATCGCATCGGCGACCTGCGGGCGCGCGCGGGATGGGGACGGCTCGGGACGTGGTCGGTGATGTGGACCGAGTACTACGGCCAGCCCCTGCGCCGCTGCTCCGACCTGCCCCACGTCAGCGCCACCTTCTCGGTCCCCCGAGCCGACGGCCACGTCCTGCCCGCCCGCGCTCACCACCACGTGGGCGGCGGCACTTGCGACACGACGAGGATCACCGAGCTCCCCGACGCCGTGCGCCAGGAGATGGGCGTACCGGAGTGACCGAGCACGGCGAGTGGGGCCGCGCAGGGCACCAGAGCAAACACAGCTGACGGGGCGCTCGACGCCCGGAGGTACCCTCGGCCGCATGGCGCCCTTCGACATCCGGGTGTTCGGCGACCCCGTCCTGCGCACGCCTGCCCAGGACGTCCTTGCGATCGACGACGGCCTGCGGCAGCTGGCCGACGACATGCTCGTCACCATGTACGAGGCGCCGGGTGTCGGGCTGGCCGCCCCCCAGGTCGGCATCCAGAAGCGCCTCTTCGTGTACGACATCGGCGAGGGCCCCCATGCGGTGGTCAACCCCCGGCTCTCGGGCCACCAGGGGGAGTGGACCTACGAGGAGGGATGCCTTTCGGTGCCGGGCCTGTCGTGGCCGATCGCCCGCGCGAACGAGGTGCACCTCGACGGCCTCGACCTGGACGGGCGGGCGATCTCCATCGACGCCTCCGAGCTGCTGGCCCGCGTGTTCCAGCACGAGTGCGACCACCTCGACGGTGTCCTGTTGTTCGCGCGCCTGGACAAGCGCCAGCGCAAGCAGGCCATGAAGGCGCTCCGCGAGCGCACCCTCGGCCTCACCGCCCCCACTCGGTAGGAACGCCCTGCGTCTCGCCTACCTGGGCACGCCCGAGGTCGCCACCGGCACCCTGCGCGCCCTGGTCGCGGCCGGTCACGACGTCGCCGTCGGCCCGGGGGACGGAGAAGGTGGCGCTGACGTGGGGCAGGTCGGAGCAGCGGCGCAGCGGTTGGCCGTAGTACTCGGTCCACATCACCGACCACGTGCCGAGCCGTCCCCATCCGGGGCGCGCCCGCAGGT
>DASZJY010000103.1:0-5558 GCA_035947635.1 Acidimicrobiales bacterium
GTGGGCGGCATCGGAGGGCAGCAGGGCGTCCAGCTCGGCGTCCCGTTCCGCCGGCAGGCACAGCCGGCGGCGGACGAAGGCGACCCACTCGGCCCGGCCCGGGTGGGGGCGAGGCGGAGAGGCGAAGGGCTCGGCCGTGACCGAGAGCCCGGCCTCCTCCAGCACCGCCACCGCCAGCTCGGCCGTGGGCCCGTCGGGCCGGTCGATCCCGTGGAAGTGGCGCCAGAGCGGGGCGTGGGGAGTGAGGGGATGGCTGGCGGTGAGCTCGGCCACCACCCGGCGCCTCGCGTGGGCGTCGAGGGCGAGGGCGAAGGCGGCGAGGTCGGGCACGTTGTAGAAGACGTGATGGCACACGACCACATCGGCGGGCGGGACCTCCTCCGACAAATCGGGCCACCGCCCCACGTGCTCGGCGTGGGACACACCCCGCTCGTCGGCGGCGGCGGCGAGGGCAGCCAGCATGTCCGGGCTCTCGTCCACCGCGATGATGGTGCGGGCGGGAGGCGCCAGGGCCAGGCTGGCCGCACCGCCCCCTGAGCCCACGTCGAGCACGGTGCCCGCCTCGGGCAGAGCCTCCACAGCCCGCCGGCGGGAGGGGGTGTCGACCGCCGCCTGGGGCTCGGCTGCCCGGAACAGCGCGGGCGGGAACCCCCACGGCGACTCCGGGGCGGCCTCCAGGATCTCGGGCGGGATGGCCCACGCCGCCAGGTCGGCAGCCCATCTCGCCGCGGCGGACGCAGACGCCCGCCGCTCCGTCACCCGAAGAAGACCTCGGCCACCCCGTGGAAGAGCTGGGGGTCGACGGTCTTCGACTCGTCCACCGCCTCCTCGAGCGGCACCCGCACGATCTCGCCCGCCCGCAGGGCGACCATCTGACCGAAGGCGCCGTCGTGGACCGCTTCGATGGCGGCGACCCCGAAGCGGGTGGCCAACACCCGGTCGAAGGCGGTCGGCGTCCCCCCGCGCTGGACGTGGCCGAGGATCGTGACCCTCGTCTCGAAGCCGGTGCCCTTCTCGATCTCCTCGGCAACCTTGTTGGCGATGCCACCGAGGCGCTCGTGGCCGAACTCGTCGACCTCACCGGACTGCAGGACCATGGTGCCCTCTTTGGGCTTGGCCCCCTCGGCGACGACGACGATCGACGCGAAGCGCCCCCGCTCGTGGCGGCGACGGAGCCGCTCGCACACCTTCTCGATGTCGAACTCCTCCTCGGGGACGAGGATCTCGGCGGCTCCCCCGGCGATTCCCGCGTAGGTGGCGATCCACCCTGCCGAGCGGCCCATGAGCTCGACGACCATTACGCGGTCGTGCGACTCGGCGGTCGTGTGCAGCCGGTCGATGGCGTCAGTGGCGATCTGCACGGCGGTGTGGAAGCCGAAGGTGACCTCGGTGGCCGAGAGGTCGTTGTCGATCGTCTTGGGGACGCCCACCACGCTCACTCCCTCGTCGGTGAGGCGCTGGGCCACCCCGAGGGTGTCGTCGCCACCGATGGCGATCAGGGCGTCGACCTGTTCGGACTTGAGCGTGTCCAGCACCTTGGCCGGCCCGTCCTCGCTCTTGTAAGGGTTGGTCCGGGAGGTGCCGAGGATCGTGCCTCCCCGGGGGAGGATGCCCCGGCAGCGCTCGACGTCGAGGGGCACCATGTCCGCCTCGAGCACGCCGCGCCAGCCGTCGCGAAACCCGACCAGCTCGTCGCCGTAATGCCGCTCGGCCCGCCGGACGACGGCCCTGATGACGGCGTTCAGACCGGGGCAGTCGCCCCCACCGGTGAGGATTCCAACGCGCACGTCGCCACGGTACCGGTCCGACGCCTCACCCGGTCAACCGAAGGCGTCACCCCGAGCCGTCAGGCCGACGTCGGCTCGGCCAGGACTGGAGGCGGGACCGCGGTGAGCATGGCGTGCTGGTGCTCGGCGATGTGGGCGACGGCCGCCAGCTGACGGCGCTCCCGGGCGCGGAAGGGCCGGCCGCGGCGGCCGAGGACGAGGGCCAGGCGGCCTCCGGCGAGCCCGGCCCACGCCACGTCGTCGGGCCCGCACTCCCCCGCCGACACCGCCGCCGACGACCGACTGCCGCCCACGAAGGCGATCAACCACGCCGGTGGCGGTGGCGCTCCGTCCGACGCCAGCAGGAGGCGACCGTCCACGTCGACGATCGCCGACCACTCGGCCTCGAAGTCGAGCCGGGCCCGGACGACGAGCACGTCGAGGAGCCTCGCCGGGCTGGCGGCGGCGACGATGGCGGACGCGGTCTCCAGGGCGTCCAGGCGGGGGTCGTGGAGGTCGTCGAGCGCCGGGCGGACGTCCTCGACGTCGACGCCGTCCACCTGGTCGATCTCCGACACCAGCAGGGTCACCAGGCCGGCGTCGGGCAGCTCGACGACCAGCTCGTCGATGGCCCGGCCCCCGCCCCGCTCGAGGATGTCGATGCCGACCACGTCGCCCCGCACCGCGCCGATGCGGCTGGCCACCGCCCCCAGGGCGCCAGGACGGTCCGGCAACCACACCCGCACGACGAACCTCTCCACGGGCCACAGGCTACGGCCCGCCTGTGAACGGCCGGTTTCCGACCGGCGACGATGCGGTTACCCGGTACCGGAGGAAGGCGTCAGGCGACCTGGCCCCGACCGGAGGCGTCGTCGAGGAAGAGCAGGAACTCGCCGGAGTCGGCCACCTGCTCGAGCTCCCACCGCCACCGGGCCACGACGGGGTCGTCGTCGGTAACCGCCCCGTAGCTGAACGGCGCCCGGTAGGGCAGCCAGGGCTGGCGACCGAACAGGGCAACGAAGGCGGGGTGGGTCGCCCAGGCCCGGGTGGCCCGCAGCCCCACCGGCGTGCACGGACAGTGGTGGACGAAGACCACGTAGCCCGTGACCCCGTGGTCGCCCCGCTCCACCTCCACGCTCACCACCCGCTCGAGTTCGAGCGCGGTGGCGCACTTGGCGCACCGGTACACCGTCCCCACGACGTCGGGCGACGGCTGGCGCCGGCGCTCGACTCCCCGAGCGAACATCTCTCCTCCGCGTTGAGACCCCCCGGCGCCCCCAGTCCGGGACGCCACCCTGCACCTCTCAGACCTCCGAGAAGCCTGAGCCGATACATCTATCGGCACAGATCGTTGCCGACTTATTCCCTCGGTGCCCGTCAGGGCCAAACATTTTCGGGCTACAGCTTGGTGAGGGCACGGCGGAGGTTGCGGACCGCCTGGCCGATGCGCTTCTCGTTCTCGATGAGGGCGAAGCGCACGTAACCGTCGCCGGACGGGCCGAAGCCCACGCCCGGGGAGGTGGCCACCTTGGCCTCCCGTACGAGGAACGAGGAGAACTCGACGGAGCCCATCTCCCGGTAGGGCTCGGGGATCGGCGCCCAGACGAACATCGTCGCCCGCGGCCGCTCGACGTGCCAACCGACGCGGTCGAGGCCGTCGCAGAGGGCGTCGCGCCGGCTCCAGTAGACCTCGTTCACCGCCTTGGGGTACTCCGGCGCCTCGTTCATGGCCACGATGGCGGCGATCTGGATGGGCTGGAACGTGCCGTAGTCGAGGTAGGACTTGAGCTTGGCCAGGGCCTGCACGATCTGGGCGTTGCCCACGCAGAACCCCACCCGCCAGCCCGCCATCGAGAACGACTTGGTGAGGGTGTAGAGCTCGACGGCCACGTCCTTGGCGCCCGGGACCTGGAGGATCGACGGCGGCTGGTAGCCGTCGAAGGCGGTGTCGGAGTAGGCGAAGTCGTGGACGAGGATGATGTCGCGATCGCGGGCGAAGGTCACGATCCGCTCCAGCCAGGCCAGGTCGACGCACGTGGTCGTGGGGTTGTGGGGGAACGACAGCACGATCACCCGCGGGTGGGGCCAGGCGTTCTCCCATGCCTCCATGAGGTTGGCGAAGAAGTCCTCGCCCTGGCCCAAGGGCACCTGGCGCACGTCGGCTCCTGCGAACAGGGGCGCGTAGATGTGGATCGGGTAGGACGGCGTGGGCACCAGGGCGGTGTCACCCGATCCCAACAGCACCCACATGAGGTGGGACAGCCCCTCCTTGGCCCCGATGGTGGCGGTGACCTCGGTGTCCGGGTCGACGATCACGCCGAAGCGGCGCAGGTAGAGCGCGGCCAGGGC
Organism: Acidimicrobiales bacterium; assembly: GCA_035947635.1. Taxonomy (GTDB): domain Bacteria; phylum Actinomycetota; class Acidimicrobiia; order Acidimicrobiales; family AC-14; genus DASZJY01. Next base: position 4,116 of record DASZJY010000103.1, read on the forward strand.
CGACCGGAGCTTGGGGATACCCCGGCTGGACGAGTACCGGTGGTTCCGGGGGTTGCGCGCCGCCTCGGCCAGCTTCTCGACGGCCACGTCGGGCGAGGGGATGTCGGGGTTGCCGAACCCGAGGTCGATGACGTCCTCGCCGGCGCGCCGGGCCGCCATCTTCAGCCCGTCGATGACGGTGAAGACGTACGGAGGCAGGGCGTTGATCCGGCGGAACTCCATGGCTGACCGAGGCTACCGGGCGGCCGTCGCCGCCTCGGCGACATACTCGACGGCGCGGGGGTCGGTCCCGACGTCGAGCGGAGCGCAGACCACCCAGCCCGCACCGGCGTCGGCGAGGGCCCGGATGTGGGACGCGAGGTCGGCGACGGTGCCGTGCACCAGCCCGGGGCGGGAGCCGTGGCGGGCGAGCTTGTCGTCCGCCTCCTCCGCCGTGCGCGCCACGAGGACCTGCCCGCCCCAGCTGGCGGCCGGTACGTCCTCGAGAGCCGCCACCTCGGTCGCGAAGGTGGCGACGTCGGTTCCCCAGGCGTTCCACCCGTCGGCGGCGGCAGCGGCCCGGCGCACGGCGACCGAGCGCCCTCCCACCCACGTCGGCACACCCAGGTCGCGCAGGGAGCGGCAGCACCACACCAGGCTGGCGACCCGGTCGGCGACCGGCGCGAACGGTACCCCGTAGGCCTCGTTCTCGTCCCGGTTGGCGCTGTCCCCCGTCCCCAGTGTGACGAGCAGACGAGAGACCAACATGCGGTGGAGGCTCTCCAGAGTGTGGACGAGCACCGCATCGGGCAGCATGCCCACGCGGGCCACCAGCGGGCCGATGGTCAGGCGCGACGTCTCCGCCGCCAGCGCCCCGAGCAGGGCCAGCGAGTGGAGGGCGGGACGGTCGGGCTGGCCGAGGGGCCACATGTGGTCGAAGACGAAGACGCCGTCGAGCCCGGCCTCCTCCGCCCCGCGCGCCACCGCCAGCGCCGGCTCGGCGTCGTCCCGGAACTGGGGCAGGGTGACGCCGACCCGCACCCTCGGCGCCGGCGCGGTCATGCCTCGGCGGCCTCGGCGGCCTCGGCGGCCAGGTAGGCGGCGCCGATGGCCCCCGCCCGCTCGCCGAGGGTCGCGGCGAGGACGGGGATCGAAGGCCGCCGGTCGGCACCCTCGACCAACCCCACGAACGCCTCGCGCGTCGGCGTCAACAGGGCCTCCCCGGCCACCATCACCCCGCCCCCCAGCACGAAGGCCTCGGGATCGAAGATGTTGGCCAGGTTGGCCAGGCCGAGGGCCACCCACCAGGCGAACCGGCCCAGCACCTCGACGGCGGGCTCGTCGCCCTCGGCCACGGCGGCGGTGACGTGCTCACCCCTCACGTGCTCGGGGTCGCCACCGGCCAGCTCGACCAGCCGCGGCGCCTGGCCGGCGGCGGCCGCCTCCCGGCCCAGGCGCCCAAGG
>DASZJY010000104.1:0-4347 GCA_035947635.1 Acidimicrobiales bacterium
GCTGGCCGGCCTCCACGGGGGCCGGTGGCAGGTGCTCACCGGCTGTCGCAAGGGGGCGGTGCCCGCGGCGCTCGTCGAGGCGGGGCCAGCGGCGGCGGCCCGGGAGCTGGCCCGCCTGGTCGACGCCTTCGGGCGGGAGAACGTGGCCGTCGAGCTCTGGGACCACGGCGACCCCCTCGACTCCCCCCGCAACGACGCCTTGGCCGCGCTCGCCCTGCGGGCCGGCGTCGACGTGATCGCCACCAACAACGTCCACTACGCCACGCCCGCCCGCCAGCCACTGGCGACCGCCCTCGCCGCCGTGCGGGCCCGGCGGTCGCTCGACGAGATCGACGGGTGGCTGCCGGCGGGGGCGAGCGCCCACCTGCGCTCGGGCCCCGAGCAGGCCCGCCGCTTCGCCCGCTACCCCGGGGTGGTCGAGCGGGCGGCCGAGCTGGGCCGGGCCTGCGCCTTCGACCTCCGCCTGGTCGCCCCCAACCTGCCCGACTACCCGGTGCCCCCCGGGCACACCGAGATGAGCTGGCTCCGGGAGCTGGTGCAGCAGGGGGCCGAGCGCCGCTACCGCGGCCCCGGCTGCGGGCCCGAACGCAGTGGCGGCTGCGAGAAGGCCCTGGCCCAGATCGAGCACGAGCTCGAGGTCATCGAGACCCTGGGCTTCCCCGGCTACTTCCTCATCGTGTGGGACATCGTCGAGTTCTGCCGCCGCAACGACATCTACTGCCAGGGGCGGGGGTCGGCGGCCAACTCGGCGGTCTGCTACGCCCTCGGCATCACCAACGCCGACGCGGTGGCCCTGGGCCTCTTGTTCGAGCGGTTCCTGTCCCCCGAGCGCGACGGCCCTCCCGACATCGACATCGACATCGAGAACGGGCGGCGGGAGGAGGCCATCCAGTACGTCTACGAGCGCTACGGCCGGGAGAACGCCGCCCAGGTGGCCAACGTCATCACCTACCGGCCCAAGTCGTCGGTGCGCGACATGGGCAAGGCCCTCGGCTACCCGCCCGGCACCCTCGACGCCTGGTCGAAGCAGATCGAAGGATGGGTGCTGCGCGAGCTCCCCGACGACACCGACATCCCCCGGCCGGTGCTGGCCCTGTCCCGCCAGGTCGAGGGCTTCCCCCGGCACCTCGGTATCCACTCCGGGGGCATGGTCATCTGCGACCGCCCGGTGGTGGAGGTGTGCCCGGTGGAGTGGGGGCGTATGGAAGGGCGCAGCGTCCTGCAGTGGGACAAGGACGACTGCGCGGCGGTCGGGCTGGTCAAGATCGACCTCCTGGGGCTGGGCATGCTCACCGCCCTGCACCTGGGCGTAGACCTCATCCGCCGCCACCACGGGGTCGAGGTCGACCTGGCCACCATCCCTCAGGAGCCCGAGGTGTACGAGATGCTGTGCCGGGCCGACTCGGTGGGGGTGTTCCAGGTGGAGAGCCGCGCCCAGATGGCCACCCTGCCCCGCCTCAAGCCCCGCACGTTCTACGACCTGGTGGTGGAGGTGGCCCTCATCCGTCCCGGGCCCATCCAGGGCGGGTCGGTGCATCCCTACATCCGCCGCCGCAACGGCACCGAGCCGGTCACCTATCTCCATCCCCTGCTCGAGCCGGCGCTGAAGAAGACCCTGGGCGTGCCCCTCTTCCAGGAGCAGCTCATGCAGATCGCCATCGACGTGGCCGGTTTCACGCCCGGCGAGGCCGACCAGTTGCGCCAGGCCATGGGCTCGAAGCGCAGCCATGAGCGCATGGAGGCCCTGCGGGGGCGGCTCTACGAGGGCATGGCGTGCAACGGAATCACCGGCGAGGTCGCCGACCAGATCTACGAGAAGCTCGCCGCCTTCGCCGACTTCGGCTTCCCCGAGAGTCACTCGGTGAGCTTCGCCTACCTGGTCTACGCCTCGGCCTGGATGAAGCTGCACTACCCGGCCGCCTTCTGCGCCGCCCTCCTCAACGCCCAGCCCATGGGCTTCTACTCGCCCAACACGCTGGTGGCCGACGCCCGCCGCCACGGCGTCACCGTCCTCGGCCCCGACGTCAACCGCTCGGAGGCCCGCGCCATCCTCGAGCCCTTCGCGAAAGACCCCCCTCCACGGGGCAATGGCGCGAGTACGGGGCAGGAGATGGCGGTCCGCCTGGGCATCGAGTACGTGCGCAACGTGGGCGAAGAGCTGGCGGCGCGGATCGCCGAGCGGCGGCCCTACTCGTCGATGGACGACCTGGTACGCCGCACCGGCGCCTCCCTCCCGGCGGTGGAGGCCCTGGCCACGGCCGGCGCCTTCGCCTCCCTCGGCCACGAGCGGCGCGAGGCCCTGTGGGGAGCGGGGGCGGTCACCCAGACGGGCCCGGAGCAGCTGGCGGGCGTGGTGTGCGGCGCCGACGCCCCCACCCTGCCCGGCATGTCCGAGATCGAGGTGACGGCGGCCGACCTGTGGGCCACCGGCGTGTCGCCCGACCACCACCCGGTGCAGTTCGCCCGGGCCCAGCTCGACGAGCGGGGGGCGGTGACGGTGGCCGGGCTCGACGACGTCCCCCACGGCAGGAGGGTGCTGGTGGGCGGGGTCGTCACCCACCGCCAGCGCCCGGCCACCGCCCAGGGGACCATCTTCCTCAACCTCGAGGACGAGACCGGGATGCTCAACGTCATCTGCTCGGCCGGGGTCTGGGCCCGCTACCGGCGGGTGGCCCGGGCCGCGCCGGCGCTGGTGGTCGGGGGCCGGCTCGAGCGGGCGGAGGGGGCCACCAACCTTGTCGCCGAGCGGGTGGAGGCGCTGTCCATCCAGGTCACTTCGTCCCGCTCCCGAGATTTTCGCTGAACGGACTTGCGCCGTCGGCGCTCGTGGTGTCAGCTACATGACGGCCGGCGGCCGAACGTTCTCGGGGCCTTTCCAGCAGTCCACCACGCGCCCCGTCGTTCGTGACAAGATTTCCCGTATCTGACGAGGGAGGCCGATGGGGCGGACCGACCGGTGCCCGTGCGGCAGCGGCAAGAAGACGAGCCGGTGCTGCAAGCTCTCGGCCGACCCCGGTCCTGAGGAGCTGGCGCGGGCGGAGCTGGCCGGCCTGGCCCGAACCGTCTCCCCCGTGCTCCGGGCCTGCTCCTGCGTGCGGTTCGACGAGCTCCTCGCGAGCGTCTCCACCCTGCCCCGCGTCGACCGCTCGCTGGCATGGCCCCTGCCTCGCGTCGTTCCCGCCGAGCTGCGGGCGCTCTTGGCCGCCGTCGAGGACGACGACCTCGCCGCCGTGCAGGCGACCCTTCCCTCCGCCGTCGCCGTCCTCGACACCCAGGTGGGGCGCGCCCACCTGGCAAGGGCGGTGTTCGGCCTGCGCGACAGCGGGGCGCTCGACGCCGAGCGGGCGGCAGCGATGGTCGTCGACCTGGCCAGCGGGTCGCCCCAGGTCGTCACCGCCAGCGTCGTCGAAGCGGTGCGGGCCGAGCTGGCCCCGGGGGCTCGCCGGTGGAAGATCGCCCTCGCCGTCTCCTAGCAGCCCACGTCGGGGGGCGAAGCCCCTGGTGAAGTCGGCGGTTTCGTCCGCCGACGGTCGGGGACACCTTCGGACATGGATGCCATAGCGATGCTGCGCGCCGACCATCGCGAGGTCGAGCGCCTGTTCAAGCAGTTCGAGAAGGCGGGGCCCAACGCCCACGTGACCCGTCGGCAGATCGTCGACAAGATCATCCAGGAGCTCTCGACCCACGCCGTCATCGAGGAGCAGGTCTTCTACCCGGCCGTGCGGGAGGCGGTGCCCGACGCCGAGGACGTCGTGCTCGAGTCCCTCGAGGAGCACCACATCGTCAAGTGGACGCTCGCCGAGCTGGAGGACATGGACCCCGAGCACGAGCGGTTCGTCCCCAAGGCGACGGTGCTGATGGAGAGCGTCCGCCACCACGTCGAGGAGGAGGAGGGCGAGCTCTTTCCCAAGGTCCGTGAGGTCCTGAAGCGCAAGCGCCTCGAGGAGGTGGGCGAGGCGATGGCGAAGGCCAAGGAGGTCGCCCCCACCCGGCCCCATCCCAGGGCCCCCGACACGCCTCCTGGCAACCTGGTGGCCGGCGCCGGCGCCGCCATCGTCGACAAGGCCAAGGACGCGGTCAAGAAGGCGACCAAGTCGTCGTCCTCGTCTTCCCGCCGGCGCAAGTCCTGAGCCTTCGACCTCCGGTGGACCTGTCGACGATCGGACGGGCCCTGCTGGTGGTCGCCGCCGTCGCCGCCGGCCTCGGGGTCGTGCTGCTGGTCGCCGGCGCCCTGGGCCTGGGCCGCTTGCCCGGCGACATCTCCCTCGGGAAGGGGAACGTCCGCTTCTACTTCCCGGTGGCCACCTGCCTGGTGCTCGACGAGCACGCCCCCGGCGGTCCTCCAGA
>DASZJY010000105.1:0-5395 GCA_035947635.1 Acidimicrobiales bacterium
CTCGATTCCCGAGCCCGCAACGAGGTCCCGAACGGTCGAGCTGACGAGCACCTCACCGGCGCCGGCGATGGCGGCGACCCGCGCGCCGATGTGGACGGCGATCCCGCACAGGTCGCCGTCCACGAGCTCGACCTCCCCAGCGTGCAACCCGGCGCGGACCTCGAGTCCGAGCGCGAGCGCCCCTTCGAGGACCGCCCGGGCGCAGCGGACGGCGCGGCCGGGCCCGTCGAAAGTCGCCAGGAAGCCGTCGCCGGTTGTCTCGATCTCCTGCCCGCGGAAGCGGGCCAGCTCCCGACGGATCAGTTGGTTGTAGCGCTCGAGCAGCTGCCGCCACGCCCGATCGCCGAGTTCGGCGGCGCGCTCGGTGGAACCGACGATGTCGGTCAACAGGATCGTGGCCAGCACGCGGTCGGGCTCCGCAACGGGCCGGGTCCCAGTGAGGAACTCCTGAATCTCCGCTACGAGGGCGTCCTGGTCCCCTGACCACATCAGCGCGTCTCTTCCGGGCAGGAGCACGTAACGGGCGCCGGGAATGTGGTCGGCGAGGTACCTGGCGTGCTCGGGCTCCCGCTGCGCGAGCTCGCCGCGCGCGACGACGAGCGTGGGCGCGGTGATCGTGGGCAGCACCGAACGGATGTCGGTCTGGTTGAGCATCCGGATTATGGCGACCGCGCTGCCCGGGCTTCCTGCTTGCCGCTCGTAGCGCGCCACGGCTTCGAGGAGCGCGGGATCGCCGAGCATCCCCGGCGCCCACTGCTCCGCCATCATGCCCGTGCCCCACTTGGCGCCGACACGCGCGAGCACTCGGGGGATCTCCTCGGCGTCGTCGGCCCAGGGGTAGTCCGGCGCCCGGAACAAGCGCGCGTACCCGTTCACGAGCACGAGCGCGGGTGACGCGTTCGGGATAGGTGGCTGCGAAGACCGCGGCCATGAAGACGGCCGCCACGTTCGCCACGATGGCGGCGCGCTCGAGCCCAACTTCGTCCATGACGACGCGCAGGTCGTCCATCCAATCCTCGAGGGACGGCAGAGCCGAGATAGCCACCGGATCCGAGAGCCCAGTGCCGCGCTTGTCGAACACGACGACCCGGCTGAACGACGCGAGCCGTTCGAGGAACGCGGCCAGCGGCGGAACATCCCACTGGCCGTCCGCGTGGCTGAACCACGCGGACAGCATCACCACATTGATCGGGCCGTCACCAACGACCTGTTAGGCGATGTGGTCGTCGCCGTGCTTGGCGTACCGAGTCTCGGGCCGTCGCATGCTCGTGTTCGCACGCTATCCGTCCAGTGCAGGGACCATCCGAGCGATTAGCTCCCTCTGCGAACATCTCCCGCCGCCAGTTCCCGACCGACGTGACGACTGGGCAGCCGTCCGGGCACGCTGATCGTCACTCCGCGTCGATGAGCGTGCCCAGAACCCTCTAACACCCGGCCGCTCTCAGATGACGCTGGATGGCTTCACGGGCTCGCAGGTCGGTCGTGCGGTCGAGCTGCCCGAACAGGGCCGCGCACCGGGGGTTCGCCGCCGCCCGGCGAGGTGCCCAGTTGTTCCCGGCCACCGTGCCCAACCCGAACACCTCCCGCCGCCCGACGCCCTTCGCCCCGAGCAAGGCGGCGTGGTCGGCCAACGCCACGAAGATCTGCGTGCCGTCGGGCGAGAACGACGGGTGGGTCGCTCCCTGCCCGTTGGGGAGACAGGTGACCGGCCCGCCGCCGGCCGGGACCGTGGCGATCCCCGCCGCCGGGCACAGACCGGCGCCGGCGAGGAACGCGATGCGCGAGCCGTCCGGCGCCCACGACACCTGGTCGATGGTGATCCCGCTGACGAGGGGGGTGCGAGTGCCGCCGGCGAGCGGGATGGTGAACAAAGTGCTTCCGTTGACGAAGGCGATCCTCGTGCCGGCGGGATTCACCTCCGGGAACCGATCGCCGGGGACGGTGCCGGCGATCGGGGACGGCGGGCCACCGGAGATCACCGTCCGGCAGAGACCTGCGAGGCAGCGGTGCACGATCGCGGCGCCGTCGGGCGTGAAGCCGACATCGGCTGCGCCCGATTGCCCCAAGGGCCCCGGGTAGACGAACGGGCCGCCAATGCGTCGCACGAAGATCCCCTGCACCTGGCTGTAGGCGACCATCGAGCCGTCGGCGGACACGCCGACCCGGTCGCTGCGCACCGGGAACATCCCGTCGGCGATGACTTGGACCGTCAGCGTGTCCGGCTCGAGCCGGCAAAGGTCGCCGTTCGAGTCCGCGTTGGGAACGCATGGGTAGATGATGGGCCCGTTGACACCGGGGAACGCCGCCTCCGCGGGGGCGGTGGTCGACACCGCGACCGCGCTCACCACGGCAAGAAGGGTCACCAGCAAGGGCGCCCACAGTCGACCCGTGCGAGGGACATGTCGTTCGTGCATGACCCCTTCCCCAAGTGCCCGCCTTGCCAGCGGCGGTGAGCCTACGCAGTGGCGCCTCGCGCGCCCTTCCCCTCAGCCCGAGTCGTCGCTGAACCCCTCGCTCACCCGGGGGGCAAGGGCCAGCCGCGGACCGGTGCCCTCGGTAGCCGACGGCCCGGTGGCGTAGTCGACCGAGTAGTAGTGGTACAGCTCGGCTTCTTCCTCGGCCGACAGCTCCTCGGGAAACCGGCCGGCGTCGTCGCCGACCGGCGCGCCCTGCACGAGGCGGTGGTCGACGGCGAGGCGGACGCCGGCGTCGGTCACCTCCGCCCCCGCCAAAGGCGCCAGGCTCGTCTCCGTGCGCCCGGTGCGAACGGCGGCCCACTCCGGTCGGCCGGTGTCGCTGTCGAGGTAGACCGCCTCGATCTCGCCGATCTCGATGCCGGCCTGGTCGAGTGCCTGGCGGCCGTAGAGAGCCTGGGCGTCGTCCGGACTGGAGGTCGTCATCCTGCCTCCCCTTATATGTCCTTGTCTGCGCGGTGGTCACGGCGCCCGGCCGAGGCCGGGACACCCCTCTTGCCGCGTCTACCCTGCCGCCGCTCCGTCGTCACCAGGTACCGATGGCAGAATGCCGACGCCTTGTCCGAGACCGGCCCGCGCTCCGTCGTCGCCGCCTTCGAGCAGCGGACGGGCCGCCGTCCCGACGGCCTCTGGATGGCGCCGGGCAGGGTGAACCTGATCGGCGAGCACACCGACTACAACGACGGCTACGTGCTGCCGGCGGCGATCCGGCAGCGGGCGGTCGTCGCTGCCGGCCGTCGGCCCGACGACCGCTTCCGCTGCTGGTCCCTTCAGATGGACGACGGCGCCGAGGTGCCCCTCGCCGACATCGGGCCGGGCCGCGCGTCGGGATGGTCCGCCTATCCCCAAGGCGCGGCCTGGGCGCTGATGCGCCGACGCGTCTCCCTGGCCGGCGCCGACGTCGTCGTCGATTCCGACGTACGTCCGGGCGCGGGCTTGTCGTCGAGCGCGGCGCTGTTATGCGCCGTCGCCGTAGCCCTCGCAGACCTGCACGACGCCGGACTCGATCGGGTGGAGCTGGCGCTGGCCGCCCAGGAGGCCGAGCAGACGATCGTGAGGGCGCCCGTGGGCGTCATGGACCACATGGCGGCCATGCTGGGCCGAGCCGGCCACGCCCTGTTCGTGGACACCCGCACGCTCGATCACGAGGCGATACCGCTCGGCCTCGACCGCGAGGGGCTACGGCTGGCGGTGATCGACACCGGCGTCGCCCACCGGGTTGCCGGCGGTGCCTACGGCGAGCGACGCGCGGCGTGCGAGGACGCCGCCCGGGTGCTCGGTGTGGCGGCTCTCAGGGACGCGTCGGTCGACGACATCGACTCCGCCGCTGACCGATTGGGTCCGATCCTGCTCCGACGGGGTCTCCACGTCGTGACCGAGAACGCCCGGGTCCTCGAAGCGGTGAGGGTGCTGCGGGAGGGAAGGCCCGGCGAGATGGGGCCCCTCTTGGCGGCGTCCCACGCGTCGCTTCGCGACGACTTCGAGGTGTCGGTCCCCGAGCTGGACGTCGCCGTCTCGGCGTCGTGCGAGGGCGGCGCCCTCGGCGCCAGGCTGACCGGCGCCGGGTTCGGCGGCTCGGCGCTCGCCCTGGTGCCGTCGTCCGCTTACGACGGCATGAGGGAGCACGTCCTCCGGGCGTTCGCCACCGCCGGGTTCGCCGAGCCGTCGGTGTTCACGGTCGAGACCGGTGACGGGGCCGGGCGAGTGGCCGTCGCGTAGGGGCGTGGGGTACCGCGTCGGGTAGCGACGCCCCCGGTACCCTCGCCGCGGTGAGGGCGCCCACCGACCGGTTCGAGGCGGTGTGACCGAGCGCCGGCGCGACCCGACGACGGGCGAGTGGCGCATGTTCGCCGGCCATCGCCAGGACCGCACGTTCCTCCCGTCGGAGGGCCACTGCCCCCTTTGCCCGACGCGGCCTGGGATGCAGCCCACCGAGGTCCCGTTCCCGAGCTTCGACGTGGCCGTCTTCGAGAACCGCTTCCCCGCCCTGATGCGCGACCCCCCGCTCCCCGCGGTCGCCTCGTCGCCCTTGTACGGCGTGGCCCCGTCGGTGGGGGCGAACGAGGTGATCGTGTACTCCGACGACCACGAGGTGGGCGTGCAGCAGATGGACGTCCCTCGCATCGTCGGGCTGATCGAAGTGTGGGCGGACCGCTACGCCGAGCTGGGCGCACGCGAGGAGGTCGCCTACGTGTTCATCTTCGAGAACCGGGGCGTGGCGGTGGGGGTGACGCTGCACCACCCCCATGGGCAGATCTACGCCTACCCGGAGGTCCCTCCCCGCCCGCGGCTCGAGCTGGACACGGCCATCGCCCATATGGCTCGGCACGGCACCTGCGTGTTCTGTGACGTCGTCGCCCGGGAGGTGGCCGACGGCCTGCGGGTGGTCGCCCAGAACCGGAGCTTCGTCGCCTTCGTCCCCTTCGCCGCCCGCTTTCCCTACGAGGTGCACGTCGTCTCCCGCCGCCACACCGCCAGCCTTCTGGACCTCACCGACCCCGAACGGACTGCTCTGGCAGAGTTGCTCAAGCCGCTGCTCCTCGGCTACGACGCCCTGTTCGGGTTCCCCCTGCCCTACGTGATGTCGATGCACCAGGCCCCGGCCGACGGCGGCCAGCATCAGCCGGTGAGCCACTTCCACATCGAGTTCACCCCCCTGCACCGCACGGCCGAGAAGCTGAAGTACCTCGCCGGATCGGAGCTGGGAGCAGGAGCGTTCATCAACGACACCGTTCCCGAGATGACGGCGGCCCGCCTCCGGGAGGCGGTGGCCGAGGGCGCCTGACGGCCCAGTCGGCCGACCGGCGCGAGGGGCGGGTGGTAGCACCACTTCCACGGTGAGGGGCCAGCACCCTTGTATCAGGGGCACCGCCGGCGGATCGTCGCTGCGAGAGACGCTCATTCAGGTCTTCGAAACCTGG
>DASZJY010000106.1:0-3677 GCA_035947635.1 Acidimicrobiales bacterium
AGGCCGCTGATCAGAGCGGCGACGGCGGCGTCCTCGTCCCGGAGCTCGTCGGGCGCGGCCGGGCCTGTCGCCATCCGCATGAGCTCGGCGACGCCCTTGTACTCGGGGGGCACGTCGTCCGGGTCGAGGGTCCCTGCCAGCAGGCGGTCGACGGTCCGGTCGTGGAGTGCCACGGCCCATCCGTCGCCGTCGCCCCAGGACCGTCGGGCAGTCACCCGTCCTCCTCCGGCGGGAAGTGCTGGGCCAGGCGGCGCAGTGCCCGGTGCTGGAGCACCCTGACGGCCGAGGGCTGCTTCCCCAGCACGTCCGCCACCTGGCCGACGGGGAGGCCCCCGAGCACCCGCAGCAGCACGACCTCGGCCTGCTCGGCGGTGAGGGCTCCAACGATGCGGTCGACTGCCGCCTGGGCGCCGAGGGCGGCGATGGTCGCGCCCTCGGGGTCGTCGTAGGGCGTGGTGGCGACGAAGTCGTGGTCGGCGAGGGGGTCGGTCGGGCGCCGGCCCGCCCGGCGGCGGGCGTCTATGAGCCGGCGGCGGGCGATGGTGAACACCCACGCCCGGAACCCCTCTTCGGTCCCGGCGAAGCGCTCGAGCCCCCCGGCGACCTCCAGCCAGACCTGCGCCGCCAGGTCGTCGGCGAGGTAGGGCTCGCGAGCACGCAGGTAGCGAAGGAGGCGCGGGTTGATCTCCCGGTACAGGCCCGCGACCGCCCACGCCGCACCCTCGCCGGCGGCTGAGACCCGCGCGACGTCGGGAGGCGCTGTCCCTCGACTGCCGCCCGAGCTGCTCGGTGCGCCTTCGGCGCGCTCATCGCTTGTTCCGACGGGCAAGCGGTTCGCGCGCCCGTCGAGGCCCATGGTCATCGCGAGGCACCGCGGCAAGGGGCCATCGAGAGGACATCGCCGGAGGCCCCGAGAACGTTACGGCCTCGGGCGTTTTCGCAAAGGGGAAGCTAGACTTTGTCTGGCGGAGGCCGATTCCCACGTGCCGCCGCTCTCCCAGGTTCCCGGATGCCGGGGGGAGACTGTCCGAAAAGAGGCGACCGACCACCATGTCCGACCAACCACCGACCGAGTTCGCCGAGGCGCCCTCCACGGCTCCGGGGACGACCGATCCCGCACCGGCCACCGCTGCTCCCGATCAGGCCGAGGCGGCACAGCCGCCGGTGCCGGCCGGGCAGGCGGACGAGGGCGACTACATGCCGCGCCAGGTGGTGCTCGACGATCTCGACGGGATGTCCTTCGAGGACGCCATCGCCGGCACCATCGTCGAGTTCGACGACGGCGACATCGTCACGGGCACGGTGGTCAAGGTCGACAAGGACGAGGTGCTACTCGACATCGGCTTCAAGTCCGAGGGCGTGATCCCGGCCCGCGAGCTCTCGATCCGCCACGACGTCGACCCCGGCCAGATCGTGTCGGTGGGCGAGGAGATCGAGGCTCTCGTCCTCCAGAAGGAGGACAAGGAGGGGCGGCTGATCCTCTCCAAGAAGCGGGCCCAGTACGAGCGGGCATGGGGCACCATCGAGCGGATCAAGGAGACCGACGGCGTGGTCTCGGGCCCCGTCATCGAGGTGGTCAAGGGCGGGCTCATCCTCGACATCGGCCTACGCGGCTTCCTTCCCGCGTCGCTGGTCGAGCTGCGCCGGGTGCGCGACCTCCAGCCCTATGTGGGGCGGAACCTCGAAGCCAAGATCATCGAGCTCGACAAGCACCGCAACAACGTCGTCCTCTCCCGGAGGGCCTGGCTCGAGGAGACCCAGAAGGAGCAGCGAGAGGAGTTCCTCGACAACCTCAAGCCGGGCGAGGTCAGGCGGGGCACGGTGTCCTCGGTCGTGAACTTCGGCGCCTTCGTCGACCTGGGCGGCATGGACGGCCTCGTCCACGTCTCCGAGCTCTCCTGGAAGCACGTCGCTCATCCCTCCGAGGTCGTGCAGGTGGGCGACGAGATAGAGATCGAGGTGCTCGAGGTCGACCTGCAGCGCGAGCGCATCAGCCTGTCCCTCAAGGCCACCCAACAGGACCCTTGGCAGGAGTTCGCCAACAACCACCGCGTGGGCGAGCTCGTGTACGGACGGGTCACCAAGCTCGTTCCCTTCGGCGCCTTCCTCCAGGTCGGCGAGGGCATCGAGGGGCTGGTGCACATCTCGGAGATGGCTGCCCACCACGTCGACCTGCCCGAGCAGGTCGTCTCGCCCGGTGAGGAGCTCTGGGTCAAGATCATCGACCTCGACCTCCAACGCCGCCGCATCAGCCTCTCCATCAAGCAGGCGGCCGAGGGCGGTGTGGTCGCTCCCGAGTACCAGGAGGCCTTCGGCGAGCACGCCTACGACGACGCCGGCAACTACATAGGCGAGTACCAGGCCGGCGGCTTCACCCCCGAGACGGAGGCTCAGGCGGCGTGGGCCGACTACGTCGCCGACACCGACGCGGACGAGACCGGCACCGACGCCGCCGCCGGCCCCGCGGTGGGGAGCGACGAGGTCCTCGGCGGAGAGCCGCCGGAGGAGGGCTCGGCCGGAGGTCCTGAAGACCTCTCCGGCTGATCCGGCATCACACAGCGGGCCGGGAGGTGACGTGTCCTCGCTGACCCGACGGTTCCGCGCCCCGCGTCTCGAGTCGCTCTTCGTTGCCGCCCTCGTGCTGTTCGGGTTCCGCCTCGGTGCCCGGGCGATCGCCGACAACTCCATGTTCACCCACATGCGCACCGGGATCGACATCGTCGCGGGCGAGGGCATCCCACGGGTCGATCCCTACTCGGCGACGGCGGCCGGCGAGCGGTGGGTGGTCCAGAGCTGGCTCCCCGAGTGGACCTACGGGTGGGCCCATCGCCTCGGCGGGTTCGAGCTGGTCGTGCTGCAGCAGGCGGTCGTGTGCGCCGTGCTGGTCTTCCTGATCCTCCGCCTGGCGCGGGCCGGCTCACCCTTGCGGACGACCGCGGCCGGCGTGGTGGCGGTCGGCATCGGGGCGCCGTTCTGGGCGCCCCGCCCCCTGCTGTTCGGTCTCGTCTTCATGGCTCTGCTGGTCGCTGTGGTGGAGCGCCGGCGCAGCCCCTGGCTCCTGATACCGGTGGTGTGGTTCTGGGTGCAGAGCCACGGTTCGTTCCCACTCGGGCTGGCGTGGCTGGGCGCCCGGGCGGTGGGCGAGTGGCTCGATTGGCGGTCCCGCCCCCACGACACGCTGCGCTACATGACCTGGTTCGTGGCCGGGCTGGGCGTCTCGGTGCTGAGCCCGCTGGGGGCCCGGCTGTTGCTCTTCCCGCTGACGATCGGCGAGAAGCGAGAGGCGTTCAAGAGCATCGTCGAGTGGCAGTCACCCGACTTCCAGAGCCCAGCGGGGCGCTTCTCGCTGGTCTTCCTCGCCTTGGCGCTCGTCCTTCTCGTCCGCTTCCGCCTGAGCTGGCGGGACGTCGTCCCCACGGTCGCCTTCGCCGCCGCCGGGCTCGTCGCTCTTCGGAACCTGCCGGTCGCCTCCATCGTCCTCGCACCTGTTCTCGGGCGGGCCCTGCGGCGGTCGGAGGACTTTGCCGGGCGCCCGGCGTCGACTGCCGGGCCCCCGCCCGCGACCAACCTCCGCCTCAACCGGGCCCTGCTGGCGACGATCGTGGCTGCGTTCGTGATCTTCGGAGCCTCCGCGTTCACGACGCCCCCCCTGCGGCTCCATTCGTATCCGGTGCGGG
>DASZJY010000107.1:0-8818 GCA_035947635.1 Acidimicrobiales bacterium
GGCGAGCTGCAGGAGAGGATGGCCCGGCTCGAGGCCGACCTGGCTGCCGCCCAGGGCGTGCTGCACGCCGCCCAGTCCGACCAGCAGGAGATCTTCGCCCGCATGGAGGCGACCGCCTCCTCCTTGGCCCGTGTCGAGGCCCAGGCGCGCCAGGCGCGCCAGGCGGTCGAGACGGGCGGCACCGAGCAACCGCGGATCGAGCTGCCGTCCCTCCGCCCGATCGGCATCAACGTGCAGCCCGGCCTGCTCAGTCTTCCCGCCCGTGCCCCTCGCCAGGCTTCGGCGGTTGCCCAGGCTGCCCGCACGGAAGGCCCTTCGCTCAGCGAGCTCGTGAGCTGGCAGCGAGAGCTCACCGATCAGCGGCGCCGGCAGTCCGAAGAGCTCGTCGAGTCCCAGGCCCGCACCTCGGCCGCCGACCAGGCCGCGGTCGCCGCCCTCGCCCCTGTCGAGGCGGAGCGGGTGGTGCTGGCCGAGCTGCGGCGTGAGCTCTCGGCCGCCCTCTCGGACCCGACGGTGATGCTGCAGGGCCGGTCGCTGACCGCCGACGGCGTGGAGATGGCCAGGCCCAGCCGGTTCGCTCTGAGCGACATCCCGGCCGACTACCTCGCCCGTTACCAGCAGGCGGCCACCACCTGCCCCGGGCTCTCCTGGACGGTGCTCGCCGCCATCGGCTCCATCGAGAGCGCCCACGGGCGCTCCAGCGCTCCCGGCGTACGTGAGGGCGCCAACTTCGCCGGCGCCATGGGGCCCATGCAGTTCCTCGGCCCCACGTGGGCGGCCTACGGCGTCGACGGCAACAAGGACGGCAAGCGCGACGTCTACCTGCCCGACGACGCCGTGCACGGGGCGGCCAACTACCTGTGCGCGAGCGGGGCGGGCGACCCGGCGCGGCTTCCCGACGCCATCTGGGCGTACAACCACGCCGACTGGTACGTCGACCAGGTGCTCGTGCTGGCGCTGCGGTACGGCGCGGGTGGGTTGGAGCTCCTGGAGGCGGCGGCCGCCGACGTCGAGAAGCTGCTGGCCAACCCCAACCTCACGCTCACGGCGAACGCCCGGGCCGACCTGGCCAACGGCCTCGTCGACCAGCGACTGGTGAACATGCTGGCGTCGATGGCCGCCAACCACCGGATCTCGGTGAGCGTCCTGAAGACCGGCCACTCCGAATTCGTGGCCGGCACCGACCGGGTCTCCAACCACTTCCACGGCCGGGGTGTGGACATCACCGCCGTCGACGGGGCTGCGGTCACCGCGTCGAACGACAGGGCCCTCGACCTGGCCCTGGCCGTCCTCACCGCCTCGCCGGAGCTGCGCCCCGACGAGTTCGGGTCGCCGTGGCCGGGGCTGTCCGAGTTCCCCGGCGCCTTCTCCGACGCCGCCCACCAGAACCATCTCCACCTGGGCTGGCGCTAGTAGCGCCAATAACCTTCATCTGATGAAGGATTCGCCGAAGAGCGATCGCTCGGCAGAGTCCATAGCCGCATCAAAGCCGAGCTCCCCGACGTCGATGTACGGCTCGTCTGCCTGTGCGCATTCGGCCCGCAGCCGGTCGCTCCAGCGGCGGATCCACTCCGGCAGGCCCTGGAGCTCCTCTTCGAGCGCCCGGTCATGCCAGCGATTGACTCCCCTGTAGGAGGCGAGGTCGTCAGGCGAGTAGGTGACGTGGCCCAGGAAGCAGGCGCGAAGCGACACGTCTTCTAGCGCGGCATCGAGATCTGGCACGTGGCGCGGGAACCATTCCGCCCCCTCGATGAGGAAGGTCTCGCACTGGTCCAGGGCGACGTCGGCCGTCCGCTCGAGGTACGGGTACATCCGCTCCGCGACTAGATCCGGGTCGGCGTGCCCGCGGTCGAGTTCGTCGATCGTGCGGTCGACGGTCCTGAGCACGGTCCTCATGATGTCCGTGGAGAGCCAGGGGACCCGACGGTTCTCCATGATCCGGCGGCCGAGGGCGCTCTTCCCGACTCGGGGCGGCCCACCGACGATATAGAGGACTCGCGCCACGCGGGCTCTCGTCAGCCTCTCCGGAACCCACGCCAGCGTCGCCGGCGACGGTCGCCGGCCAGGGGCTCCATGGTCTCGACGGTATTGCGCCCACGCCGGTGGTGCGGATCGGTGGTGGGCATTCCGGGGTTGCGAATATCCCGCCCCTATCGATCCACCGCGTTCGGTTCGCCGAGCCACCTGGGCGCCGTTAGCAACCGAGGTTGACACGTTGGGTCTTGTCAACTAAGGTTGCGATGTGGCCGAGATGCCGGATGTGCCGGTCGTCGGCCCCGAAACCGACCCGGGCGACGGCCTGCGGGCGGCGGTGGCGCTTCGGCAGCTGGCCGACCGATTGGAGGCCGACAGCGTCGAGCGGGCGCTGGTGGCGGGATGGTCGTGGTCACGGATCGCCGAAGAGCTGAATGTGTCTCGCCAGGCCGTCCACAAGAAGCACTTCGGTCGGCTGGAGAAGGCAGGGGCGGCCGTGCGCAAGAGGAGGCGACGTGTTTGAGAGGTTGCGCCGTGGGGCGGCGACGCACCGCGACACCATGGAGCTGATCAAGCGGGCCGGGGTCGAGGCCCGACGGTTGGGGGCACCGGCCCTCGAAGCCGAGCACCTCCTCCTGGCCATGGTTGACGGCCCCGGCGCTCCGGCAAGGGTTCTGTCCTCTCTCGGGCTGTCCAGAGAGCGGATCACCGAGGCTCTCGACCGTGAGCTGGCCGCAGCCCTGGCTCGTGCGGATCTCCACGTGGCACCACTTCCCCGGCCGCGGGCCGTGGACCACGGGGGCCGGCTCGAGTGGGGGGAATCGGCGCGGCGAGCGGCTGAGCGCAGCATCGGCGAGAGCCCGGACCACCCGGGATTGCGCATGCTGCTCGCCGTCGTCCACGCCGAGGGGGGTGTCGTCCCCCGGCTCGTGAGGGAGCTGGGGCTGTCGGTCGAAGACGTCGAACGGGCCGTGGCGCGGACGTCGATGGGCGCCCCCGACAGCAAGTGGTGACACTCGAGGTCGCCACGACGAACTCGAGGCTCAACAGGACCGCGGTGGGGAGGGGGCGGCGCGAGTCGGCACAATGACGGGATGCCCCGACGTCCCCGTGCCCTGCTCGCCGTGGTCGCGAGCCTGTCGGTTGCCGTCGGGCCCCTGTCGGCGGGCGCGGCGGCGCCCGAGGTCGTCATCTCCGGGAAGGGCTGGGGCCACGGCGTCGGCATGGCCCAGGACGGCGCCTACTGGATGGGGGTGGCAGGGGCCAGCACCCAGCAGATCCTCGGCCACTTCTACCCGGGCACGACGATCGGCCGACGGGGCGGCACCGTGCGGGTCGACGTGCTCACCAGCCGGGGGCCGGCCACGATCATCGAGCTGCCCGGAGGTGGCGAGATCAGGGACGCCCCGTCGGGGGCGCAGTCGCCGGGGTTCCCGGTGAAGCTCGGCCCGGGCGCGCGGGTTCGGTTCGCCTTCTCGGGCGGCAGGTACGAGGTCACCGCCCCCGACGGCGGCCGCCTCGGCCCCGCCCCGCCGCCGCCTCCCGCCCCGCCGCCACCGGCACCACCGGGGGCCGCCCCGCCCCGGGCGCCCACGACGACGGCCCCGGGGGGGATCCTCGGTCTTCCTCCGCCCCCGCCCCCGCCGTCGCTGCCACCGCCGCCCACCGCCGCCCCCCGCCCGACGGCGCCCCCACAGCCGCCTCCCCCCGCCATCCCGGTGTCGGGACGGGGGCTGTGGGCGGTGCCCGCCAGCGTGGTCGGCGTCCCCGAGCAAGGGCGCCGCTACCGGGGCACCCTTCAGGCCACCGCGGCCGGAGGAGGACTGCAGCTGATCAACCACATCGACGTCGAGCAGTACCTGCGGGGGATGGGCGAGGTCCTGGACCCGGGCTGGCCTCAGGCGTCGCTGCGAGCCCAGGCCATCGCCGCCCGCACGTACGCCCTGCGGGCCGGGGGCACCATCTGCAACACCCAGCAGTGCCAGGTCTACCTCGGCCAGCAGGCCGAGTACGGAGCCATGGACGCGGCGGTGGCGGCCACGAGGGGCCAGGTGGTCGTGCACGGCGGTGCCCTGGCCGAAGCCGTCTACTCGGCCAACGCGGGCGGCGTCTCCGCGACTCCCGAGGAGGGCTTCGGACCGGGGAGCCCGGCGCCGCCCTATCTCCGCGCCAGCCAGTACACGACCCAGAACCCCGACCCGTGGACCGTCCGGATCGGGCTGAACGAGCTCGCTGCCCGGTTCGGCTACTCGGGGGGTGTGACCGGTGTGCGGGTGTCGAGGGCGGGGCCGTCGGGCCGGGCCCTCGAGGTGACGTTCGACGGCGGTGCCGGGCCGATGGCGGTCGACGGCAAGCGGTTCGGCTCGACGTTGAGCCTGCGCTCGACCCTGTTCACCCTTGCCGTCGAGAGTGACGGTGACCCCACCCCGGCCCCCGCCGAGGGGCAGGTGGCTGAGGAGGCGGCGCCGTCTCCCGGTGCGCCTCCGGTGGCGGCCGCCGCAGGGTCGGCCCGGGCCGCCGGATCTCTCGGGCGGGCACCGTGGATCGCCCTGGCCCTGCTCCTCTTGGCGGCGTGGGGCCAGGCCGCCCGGCGGGCCGGCCCTCTCCTCGAACCGGCGCTGGACAGGAATCGAAAACGCGACAAGACCACCGCCGGTCCGAGGAGTGGCTGACCGAGCGGCGGGGGACGGGCCGGTGTTCGTGACCGGTGGCACCGGCGTCGTGGGGGGTGCCATCGTCCGCCATCTCGTCGCGACCGACCGGCCCGTCCGGGCCCTCGCCCGCTCGGCGGACGCCGCCGCCGTTCTCCGCCGGGCCGGCGCCGAGCCGGTGACCGGCGACGTCCTCGACGTCGACTCACTGGTTGCCGCCATGGGTGGCTGTGCCGTCGCCTACCACGTCGCCGGCGTCAACCACCTCTGCACGCGGGACCCGGCCGGGATGCACCGGGTCAATGTCGAGGGGTCGACCAACTGCGTGTCGGCGGCCGCCCGGGCCGGGCTGCGGCGGATCGTCTACACCTCCTCGGCGGCGACGCTGGGTGAGGCCAAGGGCACCGTCGGGCGCGAGGACTCCCCCCATCGCGGCTGGTTCCTCTCCGCCTACGAGCGGTCGAAGTTCGATGCCGAGCGGGCGGCGTTCGCCCTCGCCGCTCGTGAGGGCGTCGAGCTGGTCTCGCTCAACCCGTCGTCGGTGCAGGGGCCGGGCCGGGCGAGCGGCACGGGAAAGGTGCTCGTGCTCTACCTGCGCGGCCGCCTCCCGGTCTGGCCCGAGGCCACCATCAGCCTGGTCGACATCGACGACTGCGCCGCAGGCCACCTGCTGGGCGAGACCCGCGGGCGTGCGGGCGAGCGCTACGTGCTCAACGGGGCCACCCTCGACACCGACGGTCTGGCGGCGGCCATGCGGCAGGTGGCTCCCTCGGTCGGCCGTCCGAAGCGGCTACCGGCACCCGTCGCCGGAGTGGCCGTGACGGGAGTCGAGGTGGTGGCCAGGCTGCGGGGCAAGACACCACCGGTCTGCCGCCAGGCACTGCGAGCGCTCACCCACGGCCACCGCTACGACGGGACGAAAGCCGAGCGGGAGCTGGGGGTTCGGTACCGCCCGGTGGAGGCAACGCTGCGGCGGACGGCGGCGTGGCTCGTGGAGCAGGGCCTCGTCCCTCCCGACGTCGCGCGCTCCAGATGACTGCTGTTCTATCGCGCTGCCCAGCGACTGAGCCTCGGGAAGTCGCAGCTCAGCGCTTCGGGCCGCAGGCCCGACCGAGTAGATCAGCAGTCATCTAGGAGACGTCGATCTCGACGGGGATGGCCACGGGCTTGCGCTCGTCCTCGGTGACGATGACCGCCCCCCGCCAGTAGCCGGCCATGACGAGCCGGATGGAGATCTCGTAGCGGCCGGGCGAGACCTCACGGGCGACGTTGCTCGCGCCCATGCCGGACATGTTCCCCCTGCCGCCCATGTCGAGCCGCATGCACACCTGGGCGCCGGTCACCGGGCTGCCGCGTCTCGTGACCAACAGGTGGTACGTGCTGAGGTTGACCTCGGGCGACTCCTCGAACTGGACCTGGTAGGAGGCGTCGCTCACGGACTCCATCTGGCACTCGCTCGCCGGCGGCTGGCGGAAGTTGATGAGGGCCACCACGAACGAGACCGCGGCCACGCCGGTGACGAAGAGGAGCCGACCGATGCCGCGCACGAGGGGCACGGTACCAACCGCGCCTATTGCGTTCCGGGACGGGCCATCTCTGCCGGAGCGCCGCTAACATGACCCGAGCGTGATGTCGCACCAGTCCGACGCACCACCCTTGCCTTCACCGACGGGTGCGGAGGTGATCCGCACCGAGGGCCTGACCAAGGTCTTCAGGTCGGCGACGCGCAAGGGGCCGCGCGAGGTGGTCGCCGTCGACCGCCTCGATCTCACCGTCTGCAAGGGCGAGATCTTCGGCCTTCTCGGGCCCAACGGGGCGGGGAAGACGACCACCGTCGGCATGCTCACGACGAGGGTCGTACCCGCGGTCGGACGGGCGTGGGTGAACGGCATCGACGTGGTCGCCGACCCGGCGATGGCGAAGCGGTTCATCGGTGTCGTCCAGCAGGTCAACACCCTCGACCGCAGCCTCACCGTGCTGGAGAACCTGTACTTCCACGGGCGCTACTACGGGATGACCCACCGCCAGGCGCGCGACCAGGCCGACTTCCTGCTCGAGCGGTTCAAGCTCGGGCATCGCGCCGGCGCCGCCGTGCGCACGCTCTCCGGCGGCATGGCCCAGCGGCTGATGGTGGCCCGCGCCGTCATGCACCGCCCCGCCGTGCTCTTCCTCGACGAGCCCACCGCCGGGCTCGACCCCCAGAGCCGTCTGGCCCTGTGGGAGATCGTCGGCCAGCTCCACGACGAGGGCGAGACGATCATGCTCACGACCCACTACATGGAGGAGGCCGAGGAGTTCTGCGACCGGGTGGCGATCATGGACCACGGCAAGATCCTCGCTCTCGACACGCCCGCCGCCCTCAAGCGCTCGGCCGCCCGAAGCGGGGGACCTGAGGTCGACGCCAAGACATGGCTCGCCAAGCTGCGCTCCCTCGAGCGCGTCGACGAGTCGGGAACGACGTCGGGCAACGGTGATGTCACCGACCGCACCGGCCTGGAGGCCGCTCTCGTCGACCTCATCGCCGCCGCCGAGCGCCACGACATGAGCCTCGACGACCTCCGGGGTCACGTCACCCTGGAGACGGTGTTCATCAACCTCACCGGACGGGACCTCCGCGAGTGACCGAGCACGGCGAGCGAGGCGGCCGGGGCCTGCCTGTCGCCCGCCACCGGCAGGGGCCGGCGGCCCCCGCAGGCGAGCCGAGCGCAGGTCACCAGGGGCGGCAATGACGGTCACGCCTGCCGAGGTGACCAGCTGGCCGGTCGACGGTGGCGTCGACCTGTCTTCGAAGTCGTGCACGCGCGCCGCCTTCAGGGCCATGTTGCTGCGCGACCTCACCGTGCTCGACGGCGACCTGAAGGAGTTCCTCCTCAACACCCTGATGCAGCCGGCGATGCTGGTGTTCGTCTTCACCTACGTCTTCCCGCGCATCGGCCAGACCATCGGGGGCAGCGGCAACGAGGGACGGTTCTCGACGCTGCTGCTCGGGGGCATGATCGCCCAGTCGATCATCTTCCAGGGCCTGTTCCGGGTGGCCCTGCCACTGGCGAGGGAGCTCGACATCACCAACGAGCTGGAGGACCGGGTGCTGGCGCCGGTCACGATCAGGACCATCGCCTTCGAGAAGATCGTGTCCGGCGCCCTCCAGAGCCTTTTCGCCGGCCTCGTGGTCTTCCCGGTGGCCGCCTTCCTCCCCGCAGCGCCCATCTACCTCCAAGCCAACTGGCTGGTGCTGCTCACGATCGTCCCGCTCGCCTGCTATACGTCGGCGGCGCTCGGTCTCACCATCGGGTCGCGCATGGACCCGCGCAACGTCCCCGTGCTGGCCGGGTTCATCGCCCTCCCGCTCGGGTTCTTCGGCGCCATCTTCTACACGTGGGACGCCTTGGCGTCGGTGTCGTGGCTGCAGTGGGCAGTCCTCGTGAACCCCCTCGTGTACATGAGCGAGGGTCTTCGGGCCGGCCTCTCGATCGGCGTTCCCCACATGCCCCTGCCCGCCATCTACGGCGCCCTCCTCGGCTTCGCCGCCGTGCTCACCGTCCTGGGCGTCACCGGCTTCAAGAAGCGCGTCCTCAGCTGAGCTCGGCCCGGCCGGGAGCCCGACTCGGATGACGTCTTCGCTCGTCGACCTGATAGAGGCCCAGGTCCGTGCCCGTTCCGACGCGGTGGCGGTCGTGGCCGGCGGAGGCTCGCTCACCTACGAGGAGCTCGACGCCCGGGCCAACCAACTGGCCCATCACCTCCAGGCGCTCGACGTGGGCCCGGAGACGGTGGTCGGCGTCTGCGTCGAGCGCTCCCTCGAGATGGCGCTGGCCTTCCTCGGCGTGCTCAAGGCGGGCGGGGCCTGCATGCCGCTCGACCCGTCGTACCCGATGGAGCGGCTGGCGCTCATGCTCGCCGACTCGAAGACGCCGGTCGTGCTCACCTGCGAGCGCCTGCTCGAGCGCCTCCCGCCCCACGCAGCCACGACCGTGCGCCTCGACGCCGACTGGGACGAGATGGCGGGCGGGCCGAACCGGGCGCCCGACCGGACGGTGGCGCCGGAGAACCTCGCCTACGTGATCTACACGTCGGGCTCGACCGGCGAACCCAAGGGCGTGATGCTCACCCATCGTGGCCTGGTCAACCACAACAACGCCGCCGCCGAGCTCTTCGGGTTGAGCCCATCCGACCGGGTGCTGCAGTTCTGCTCG
>DASZJY010000108.1:0-4010 GCA_035947635.1 Acidimicrobiales bacterium
CCAGTGGCAAGAGCTCGGCATCGGGGTGCGCAGCGACGACGGTATGCGTACCGCCACCCAGTTCTACGTCAACGGGCTCGAGCCGGTGGTGACCGTCGATACCAAGCGCGGCTACCGCATCCAGGGCACGCCCCAGCACCGGGTGCGAGTGGTCGACGCCACCACCGGGGCATGGGAATGGCGGCGGTTCTCCGACCTGCGGGCGGGCGACCTCGTTCCCTTGTCGCTCGACCAGCTCGTCGGCCAGGCGCGCCCCGTCGCGCTCCCGCCGCTGGACGACGCCGACGACGACCGGGTGGTCGTCCCCCAGGAGATGACTCCGGAGCTGGCCGAGCTGGCGGGCTACGCCGTGGGCGCCGGCTCGCTCGCCGACGACGGCCTGCGCCTCGTCCTCGACGTCGACGACTTCGACGTCGTCGAGCGCCTCGAGCGGCTCGGCAAGGCGACCTTCGGGCCTTCCGCCCAGGTGGCCGTGCGCGACGGGCAGGTCGAGGTCGTCTTCCGCTCGCCTCGCCTCGCCCGCTGGTGGAAGGAGTGCGGCTTCGCCGACAGCGTCCTCCCCGACACCGTGCTCGCCACCAACGACCGCTGGACCTACGCCGCCTACCTGCGGGGCCTGTTCGAGTCGGGAGCCGCCGTCGAGTCTGGCTGCCCTCGCCTGACGGTGTCCTCGCTGCCCCTCGCCCACGACCTGCAAGCGCTGCTGCTCGCCCTCGGCTACCCGGCCACCCTCACCGCCGACGTGGGGCGGCCGACCCTCGCGCTGCTCGACGGCTGGTCGATCGGACGCTGGCTCGAGGAGGTCGGCTTCATGAGCGGGCGCAAGCATGCTGCGGTCGTCGCCGGCCACGACCGGCGGTCGGCGTCTCCCGACCCCGTCCCCGTGCCGGCCGCGCTCATCGAGCGCCTTCTGCCCGAGCGGGGCCGCCTCCGCAAGGCGGTGGTGGCCGAACTGGCCGAGGGCGGCGTCTCCCGCGCCACCCTCACCCGCCTGTGCCAGCGCACGGCCGACCCCGAGTTGTGCCGCCTGCTCTCGTTCTCCTACGACCGTGTGGCCTCAGCCGAGCTCGGCAGCGAGGAGCTCACCTACGACCTGTCCGTCCCCGACAACGTCACCTACGTCGCCAACGGCTTTGTCAGTCACAACACCATCGGGCTGATGATGGACTGCGACACCACCGGCATCGAGCCCGACCTCGGCCTGTGCAAGACCAAGAAGCTGGTCGGCGGGGGCACGATGTCGATCGTCAACCAGACCGTCCCCCGGGCCCTGGCCCAGCTGGGCTACACGTCCGAGCAGATCGCCGACATCGTCGCCTACATCGACGAGCACAAGTCGATCGTCGGTGCGCCCCACCTGTCCGCCGACCACCTGGCGGTGTTCGCCTGCTCCATGGGGGACAACGCCATCCACTACCTAGGCCACGTGAAGATGATGGCGGCGGTCCAGCCGTGGATCTCGGGCGCGATCTCCAAGTGCGTCGTGGGAGAGACCCTCGTCTCCACCGCCGACGGCCTCCGGCGCATCGGCTCTCTGCACCAGGGCGAGGCACCCGACACCTTCCGCCACCACCTCATGGCGGTGGCGTCCCTCGACGGCACGCAGAAGGCGGAGGCGTTCTACTTCGGCGGGGTGCGGCCGGTCCGGCGTGCCGTGCTGCGTTCCGGCCACCAGGTGACGGCGACTCCGAACCACCGTGTGCTGATCGCCGCCGACAGTGGGTTCGAGTGGCGCCGCATGGACGAGCTCGACGTCGGTGACCAGGTCGCCGTCCGCTACGGCGCCGAGCTGTGGTCGGTGCTCCCCGCCCGGTTCGACGACTTCCGGTCGTCGCCGTCGTACGGCTCCCAGAGACGGGTGGACGTACCGGCGGAGATGACCGAGGAGCTCGCCTTCCTCCTGGGGGCGTACGCGGCGGAAGGGCACACGACCCGCTCCACCTGGACGGTCACCATCACCAACGCCGTCGAGGGCGTGCTCGAGAGGGTGGTGGCCGCATGGCGGAGCGAGTTCGGCCTGGAGGCGCGCATCCTCCGCCGGGCGAACCGTTGCCCTGCCGTTGTGGTCGCCTCCAAGGCGGTGGTCGAGTTCCTCGAGCACCTGGGATGCGGGGCTCGGGCGTCGGCCAAGCGCATCCCCGACGCTGTGCTCCAGTCGCCTCGGGAGATGGTCCTCGCCTTCCTGCAGGGCCTGTCGCTCGACGCCTACGTGTCCGTCTCCTCCGTGGCCAAGTGGGCCATCTGCCTCGACTCGCCCGCCCTGCTCGACGACCTCCAGGCCCTGCTCACCAACCTCGGCGTCGTCCACGGGCGCATCTCCAAGCGCAACCGTTCGAACGGCGAGACGTACGACGAGGTCTACGCCACCGGGCGCCACGCCCAGCGACTCGTGACTTCGGTGCCGTTCATGGAGCCGGACAAGGCCGGTCGCGCCGCCGAGCTGGTGGCTCGCGTCATGGCCGGGGACCACGACACCGCCGACGTCGTCCCCGGCATCTCCACCTACGACCTCTACCGGCTGCTCCCCCGCGGAACACGCACCGAGTTCGCCTTCCTGTGCGATCCCCGCACGAGCGATGTCACCCGCCGCACGGTGGAGCGGGTGGCGGCGGTTCCCGGCGTCGTCCTGCCGCCGTGGCTGCGAACGGTCATCGACGACGGGTTGCACTTCACCCCGGTGGAGTCGGTGGCGGCCGCCGGCGAGCGAGAGGTGTTCGACCTCGCCGTCCCGGCCACGCAGGCGTTCGTCGGCAACGGCATCGTCAACCACAACACGATCAACATGCCGGAGCACGTCACCGTCGAGGAGGTCGAGCAGCTCCACATCGACGCCTGGAAGCTGGGCCTCAAGGCCGTCGCGATCTACCGCGACAACTGCAAGGTGGCCCAGCCCTTGTCGATGACGAAGAAGGGCGCCGCCACCGTGGCTGCCGCGGCGGCGTCGGCCGCGACCGCGGCGGCTGCCGCGGTGCTGGCCGAGCCAGCCGAGCGGCTGGTCGAGACGGTCGTCGTCCGAGAGCCGGTGCGCGAGAAGCTGCCGCGCATGCGGACGTCGAAGACGCTCTCGTTCCGGGTGGCCGACTGCCACGGCTACGTCACCGTGGGCGAGTACGACGACGGGCGCCCGGGCGAGATCTTCCTCAAGGTGGCCAAGCAGGGCTCGACCCTGGCCGGCATCATGGACGCCTTCGCCATCTCGGTGAGCCACGGCCTGCAGTACGGCGTGCCCCTCAAGGCCTTCGTCGACATGTACACCAACATGCGCTTCGAGCCGGCCGGGATGACCGACGACCCTGACATCCGCTTCGCCAGCTCGCTGGTCGACTACATCTTCCGGCGCCTGGCCGTGGAGTACCTGCCCTACGAGGAGCGAGCCGAGCTCGGCATCCTCACCGTCGACGAGCGCATGCAGCCCACTCTTCCGGGCGTGGAGGAGTACGCCATCCCGACGTCGACGGGCAGCGAGATCGTCCCCGACCCGGCGCCGGCAGCGGCTCCGTCGGTCGCGGTGCCGCCGCCGCCGACCGTCGAGGCCACCGTCACCGTCGCCGAGCCTGCCGCCTCCGACGCTCCCTACTGCTACCAGTGCGGCATGGTCATGCAGCGGGCCGGCGCCTGCTTCGTCTGTTCGAGCTGTGGCACCACCAGCGGCTGCTCGTAGTCGGACCCGCCGAACCGAGGCGGTCAGGTGACCGGGAAGGGCGGCTGCCACCACCACGGGGTGTCGTCGACGTCGATCTCGTCGACCCACTTGACCCACCAGAACCCCCGCCGGTCGGGGGCGACGAGGCGGGCGGGGAAGCCGTGCCCCGGTGAGAGCGGCTCTCCGCCCACCCGGGTGGCCAGCACGAGCACTGGCGCGTCACGCCACGGGAACCGGCGGCTGTAGCCCGTCAGTGACCGGACCTCGATGCTGCGGGACGGCGGCGCTCCCGAGGCGGCGAGCAGGCGGTCGAGGCGGACGCCGCCCCAGCGCTGCTCGGCGTACCAGCCGCCGGTGCAGTCGAGTG
>DASZJY010000109.1:0-10928 GCA_035947635.1 Acidimicrobiales bacterium
CGGGTCGAGCCTCGCCCTGGGCCTTTCGAAGCTGGTGCCGATCTCGCTGGTGGTGGCCGTGCTGATCTGCATCGTCGTCGCGTCGTACCGCCAGATCATCTACGCCTACCCCAACGGCGGCGGCGCCTACGTGGTGAGCCGGGCGAATCTCGGCGAGTACCCGTCGCTGGTGGCGGGGGCGTCGCTCATGGTCGATTACGTGCTCACCGTGGCCGTCTCCATCTCGGCCGGCGTGGCCGCCATCGTCTCCCTTCCCGCCTTCCGCAACTGGGAGCGCCACCGCGTGGCGATCGCCCTGGTGCTGGTCCTCCTCATCACCTTGGCCAACCTGCGGGGCATCAAGGAGTCGGGACGGGTGTTCGCCATCCCGACCTACCTCTACATCGTCAGCCTGGCCGGGCTCATCATCTACGGCCTGAGCCGCGAGGTCTTCGGCGACCTCCAGCCCATTCCCTTCGACCCCCACAAGTCGGAGGCAGCGAGGGAGGCCGGAGGGGCACTGGGGCTGTTCCTCATCGCCCGCGGGTTCTCGTCGGGTGCCGTCGCCCTCACCGGTATCGAGGCCATCTCCAACGGCGTCCCCGCCTTCCGCAAGCCGGAGTCGAAGAACGCGGCCATCACCATGGTCTGGCTCGGCGTCATCCTCGGCACCCTCTTCTTCGGCGTCTCGGTGCTCGCCCACCATCTGCATCCGTACCCGAGCCACGAGGAGACGGTGATCTCCCAGATGGGGCAGGTCGTGTACGGGGGCGGCCCGATCTACGTGATCCTGCAGTTCGCCACCGCCGCCATCCTCACCCTGGCCGCCAACACCGCCTACGCCGGGTTCCCCTGGCTGTCCTCGATCATCGCCCGCGACGGGTACCTACCCCGCCAGCTCGCCAGCCGCGGTGACCGGCTCGTCTTCTCCAACGGCATCGCCATCCTGGCCGTGCTGGCGGCGCTCCTGATCATCGCCTTCGGCGGCATCACCAACGCCCTGATCCCTCTCTACGCCGTCGGCGTGTTCACCTCGTTCACCCTCAGCCAGGTGGGCATGGTGGTGCACCACCGCCGGGAGAGGGAGCAGAGCTGGAAGCGGGCCATGGTGATCAACGGCGTCGGTGCCACCGCCACCGCCATCGTCCTGCTCATCGTGGCGATCACCAAGTTCAACAAGGGCGCCTGGCTGCCCATCGTGGTCATCCCGGTGATCATTGCCCTGTTCGTGGCGATCAAGCGCCATTACGACCGCGTGGCCAGCGTGCTCGAGATCGAGCCCAGCCAGGCCCGGCCCGAGGCCATCAACCACACCGTGATCGTCCTCGTCGGACGGGTCCACCGGGGCATGCTCAAGGCGCTCTCGTACGCCCGTTCCCTGCGGCCCCAGCACCTGGTCGCCGTGTACGTCTCCTACGACGAGGACGACCGGCTCGAAATGGAGCGGCAGTGGAAAGACCTCAAGATCGACATTCCCCTCGAGGTGGTCGGGTCGCCCTACCGCGAGCTGGTGAGGCCGATCGAGCAATACATCGACGAGCTCGACGCCCGCTGGGACAACGACACGATCACCGTCGTTATCCCCGAGTTCGTGGTCGCCAAATGGTACGAGGCGGTGCTCCACAACCAGACCGCCCTCTTCCTCAAGGCCAAGCTGCTGTTTCGCGAGAACACCGTCGTGACGTCGGTGCCCTACCACGTCGACAGCCACAACGACGACGAAGGTGCCGAGGACCGGGCCGGAGGACGTGTCAAGGCGCGCTCCTCCGAAGAGACCGGGGCCCGGGCCCAGGAGGGCGCCGGCGACGGCGCCCGGGAAGAGGTCGAGGACCGCCAGCCGTCGGGGTCCTCCGGTGAGAAGCCGAGGAGCTGACCCGAGGCTGGCGGGCATTCGTCAGCCTTGACTTTCGAAGAATCAAAATCTACGTTCTCGGGTGCTGAACACATGGACGTAGCCCTGACGAAATCTGAGCGCGAGGCGCTCAAGTCGCTCTACCGGTTGTCGCGGGACGGTCACGACGCCCACACTGGCGCGCTGGCCGAACTGCTGGGCGTGTCGCCCGGGACGGCCACGGCCCTGGTCAAGCGCCTGGCCGAGCGGGGTCTCCTCGACCACAAGCTCTACCGCGGCGTCGAGCTCACCGAGGCGGGGCGCAGCGCGGCGGTGGCCGCCATCCGCCGCCATCGCATCGTCGAGCGCTTCCTGTCCGACATGCTCGGCTATGCCTGGAACGAGGCCGACCGTCTCGCCACCGCCTTCGAGCACGACCTGCCGGCCGAGGTGGAGAACCGCCTCTACCTCGCCCTCGACCGGCCGGCGTCGTGCCCCCACGGGTTCCCGATCCCGCCGCCGGAAGTGGCGGAGATCCCCGAGATGCCGCCTCTGTACAACCTCGAGCCGGGCGACATGGCCGAGGTGGCGGTGCCCGGCTCGACCGATCCGGAGCTGATCGAGTTCCTGGGCACCCTCGGCTTGCGGCCCGGGGTGCGGGTCGAGATGGTCGAGAAGCACCCGTTCGAGGGGCCCGTGGTGGTTCGCGTCGACGGGCAGGAGCGCACCGTGGGCGACCGGGTCGCCCGCCAGATCTACGTGAAGAAGGACCCGCCGCCGGAGCCTCCGGTGAGCCCGTCCGCCCCTTCCCCCAGAGAGGAACAGCCCGTATGACCCCTGTTCTCGCCGCCGAGGGCGGCTACCAGGCCTTCGAGCTCGGCGGGGCCGAGTGGTTCTGGCTGGTGTTCTCCGCCCTCACCGCGATCGTCGCCATCGTCGTCGGCTTCGCCCTCATGCGGGGGGTGCTGGCGGCCGACCAGGGCACGCCCAAGATGCGGGAGATCGCCGGCGCCATCCAGGAGGGCGCCATGGCCTACCTGCGGCGCCAGTTCCGCACGATCGCGGTGATCGTCGTCCCCCTGGCCGTGCTCGTTTTCCTCACCTCCACGCGAGTGCTCGAGCCCGGCGGTGAGGAGGCCTTGAGCTTCTTCCAGTCGGGGCTGTTCCGTACTCTCGCCTTCCTGGGCGGCTGCTTCCTGTCCGGCCTCACCGGCTTCATCGGGATGAGCCTGGCCGTGCGGGGCAACGTGCGCACCGCCGCCGCCGCCCGGTCCGGGTCGCTGCCCGGGGCGCTCAAGATCGCCTTCCGCACCGGCGGGGTGGCCGGCATGTTCACCGTCGGCCTCGGCCTGCTCGGGGCGACGTTGATCATCATGCTGTTCCAGAACACGTCCACCGCCATCCTCGTGGGGTTCGGCTTCGGCGGTTCCCTCCTCGCCCTGTTCATGCGGGTGGGCGGGGGCATCTTCACCAAGGCGGCCGACGTCGGCGCCGACCTCGTCGGCAAGGTCGAGGCGGGCATCCCCGAGGACGACCCCCGCAACGCCGCCACCATCGCCGACAACGTGGGTGACAACGTGGGCGACTGCGCCGGAATGGCGGCCGACCTGTTCGAGTCGTACGAGGTCACCCTGGTGGCGTCGATCATCCTCGGTTTCGCCGCCTTCGAGTCGATCGGGATGAACCCCGCCCTGGGCGTCATCTTCCCGGTCATCGCCCGGGCCATCGGCGTGCTGGCCTCCATCGTCGGCGTCTACGCGGTGCGGGCCAAGAAGGACGACAAGACGGCCATGGCGCCTATCAACCGGGGCTTCTTCACCGCCGGGGTGCTCACCGTGCTGGGCACCTACCTGGTCGCCCAGTTCTACGTGAAGAACCTGCGCGTCTTCTGGGCCGTGGTGATCGGCCTGGTGCTGGCCCAGGTGGTCAGCCGGCTCACCGAGTACTTCACGTCCACCGAGAAGCGGCCCGTGAGGGAGATCGCCGAGGCGGCCCGTACCGGCCCCGCCACCACCGTCCTCTCCGGGATCAGCTCCGGGCTCGAGTCCACCGTGTGGGCGGTGGTCGCCATCGCCGGCGCCCTCGGCGTGGCCATCGCCCTCGGCGAGGGCAACATCCAGTTCTCCCTCTACCTGGTGGCCTTGGCGGGCATGGGGATGCTGGCCACCACCGGCGTCGTCGTCTCCGAGGACACCTTCGGGCCCGTGGCCGACAACGCCGCCGGCATCGCCGAGATGTCGGGCGAGTTCGAGGGCGAGCCCGAGAAGATCATGGTGAGCCTCGACGCAGTGGGCAACACCACCAAGGCCATCACCAAGGGCTTCGCCATCGGGTCGGCCGTCATCGCGGCCGTGGCCCTGTTCGCCTCCTTCATCGAGACGGTGGGCAGCGAGCTCGACCTCGGCCTGGTGGGCACCGAGCTCTTCCGCGACGCCGCCACCCAGATCAACGTGGCCGACCCCAAGACGTTCATCGGCCTGCTGATCGGAGGGTCGATCGCCTTCTTGTTCTCGGCGCTGGCCATCCGGGCGGTGGGCCGCACCGCCGGCACCGTCGTGCTCGAGGTGCGCCGCCAGTTCCGTGAGCACCCGGGGATCATGGACGGCACCGAGCGCCCCCAGTACGGACGGGTCATCGACATCTGTACCGCCGCGTCGTTGCGGGAGCTGGCCACCCCCGCTCTCCTCGCCGTGCTGACCCCGGTGATCATCGGGTTCGGCATCAACTACCTGGCTCTGGGCGCCTTCCTCGCGGCCGTGATCCTCACCGGTCAGCTGATGGCCGTGTTCCTGTCCAACGCCGGCGGGGCCTGGGACAACGCCAAGAAGTTCATCGAGGACGGGCACGAGGGAGGCAAGGGATCTGACGCCCACAAGGCGGCGGTGATCGGCGACACCGTCGGCGATCCGTTCAAGGACACCGCCGGCCCCGCCCTCAACCCACTCATCAAGGTGATGAACCTGGTGTCGCTCCTGATCCTGCCGGCCGTCATCAACCTGGCCGACAACGACGGCGCCCGCTACGCCGTCGCCATCAGCGCCCTCGTGGTGCTCGCCCTCGCCATCGCGTTCTCGAAGCGGGCGACGGTCGCGCTCGACGCCGACGAGGTCCCCGGCCCCGAGGAGAAGGCCCTGGAGGCGGCCGGCGAGCGCTGACCTCAGGAACTGGCGACGAGCACGCTCCTACGCGTCCACCGTCGGTTCGGTGGGAGGCTCGACCGCCGCCCGCTCCGTTCGGCGCTCCCGGCGGTGGCGCAGGGCCTCCCGGATGACGGGGATGAACGACACCAGCACGATCACGGCGATGATGGGGTAGAGGTAGCGGTCGCCGTGGGGGATGACCTGGCCCAGGAGGAAGCCGGCCAGGGTGACCCCGAAGCCCCAGAGAAGGCCGCCGATCACGTTGAACGTCACGAACGTCCGGTAGGGCATCTCGGCCACGCCGGCGATCACCGGGGCGAACGTGCGGACGATCGGGACGAAGCGGGCCAGCACGATGGTCTTCGACCCATGCTCGGCGAAATAGTCACGCGCCACCTCGACATGGCTTTGGCGGAAGATTCGTGAGTCGGGTCGGCGGAACAGCGCAGGCCCGACGCGGCGCCCGAAGATGTACCCGACCTGGTCCCCGACGATGGCCGCCAGCGGGCAGCCGACCAGAAGGACGGCGATGTTGAGGTCGCCCTGGGACGCCAGCAGACCGGCGGTGAACAGGAGGGAATCGCCCGGGAGAAAGAAGCCGGCGAGCACGCCCGACTCGGCGAAGATGATCGCCAGGATGCCGATCGTGCCGAAGGTCTCGATCAGGTTCTGGGGGTCCACCTGGCGGCAGGCTAGTAGCCGAGAGGCGAGTGGCCGGGACGGGGCCCGTTTGACAGAGGACGGCTGACCGCCCAGTCTCTCGCGCCGTGGCCAAGCCTCTCGTGATCGTGGAATCGCCCGCCAAGGCCCGGACCATCGCCCGGTTCCTCGGCCGCGACTTCCTCGTCGAGTCGTCGGTCGGCCACGTCCGCGACCTCCCCCGGACGGCCTCCGACGTTCCTCCCGCCTATAAGGGCGAGCCCTGGGCCCGGTTGGGCGTGGACGTGGAGGCCGGCTTCAAGCCGCTCTACGTCGTTGCCCCGGAGAAGAAGCAGGTCGTCACCCGGCTCCGCCAGCTCCTGAAGGAGGCCGACGAGCTCTATCTCGCCACCGACGAGGACCGCGAGGGCGAGTCCATCGCCTGGCATCTGCTCGAGGTGCTCTCGCCCCCGGCACGGGTCCCGGTGAAGCGGATGGTGTTCCACGAGATCACGCCGGCGGCCATCCGCAGCGCGGTGGAGCACACCCGCGACCTCGACCGCCGCCTGGTCGACGCCCAGGAGGCCCGGCGCATCCTCGACCGGCTCTACGGCTACGAGGTCTCCCCCGTCCTCTGGAAGAAGGTCCTGCCCAAGCTCTCCGCCGGCCGGGTACAGAGCGTCGCCACCCGCATCCTCGTCGAGCGGGAACGGGCGCGGATGCGGTTCCGCCCCGCCGCCTACTCGGGTGTCGACGGCACCTTCGCCCCCTCGGGGGAGGCCAGCGGCGAAGGCGAGGAAACCCGGCAGTTCGGCGCCACCCTCGTCGCCCTCGACGGCAGCCGTCTGGCCACCGGCCGCGACTTCGGCGAGACCGGCGTTCTGGCCGACGACAAGGCCCACGTCGTCGTGCTCGACCACAACGCCGCCGTGGGGCTGGCCGAACGCCTGGCCGACGCCGAGTTCGCCGTCCGTTCGGTGGAGGACAAGCCCTACCGCCGGTCGCCGTACCCTCCCTTCCTCACGTCGACCCTCCAGCAGGAGGCCGGGCGCAAGCTGCGGTTCACCTCCCAGCGCACGATGTCGGTGGCCCAGCGGCTCTACGAGAACGGCTACATCACCTACATGCGCACCGACAGCACGGCGTTGTCGGATACCGCCATCGCCGCCGCCCGGGCCCAGGCGACCCAGCTGTATGGGCCGCAGTACGTGCCCGACCAGCCCCGCCGGTACGAGAAGAAGGTCAAGAACGCCCAGGAGGCGCACGAGGCGATCCGCCCGGCCGGCGAGACGTTCCGCACTCCGGACCAGGTCGCCGGTGAGCTCGGACCCGACGAGCTGGCGCTCTACGACCTCATCTGGAAGCGCACGGTGGCTTCCCAGATGGCCGACGCCAGGGGGAAGAGCGTCCAGGTGCGCCTGGGGGCGACCTCGTCACAGCAGGAGGACGCGGAGTTCGCGGCGTCGGGCAAGGTCATCGAGTTCCCCGGCTTCCTGCGGGCGTACGTGGAAGGGTCCGACGACCCCGACGCCAGGCTCGAGGACCGGGAGGTGCGCCTGCCCCCCCTCGGCGCCGGTGACCGTCTCGACGCGTTGGGCCTGGAGGCCACCGACCACACGACCCAGCCGCCGGCCCGGTTCACCGAGGCGTCGCTGGTGAAGGCGCTGGAGGACCTGGGCGTCGGCCGGCCCTCCACCTACGCCTCGATCATCGCCACGATCCAGGACCGGGGCTACGTCTGGAAGAAGGGCTCGGCCCTGGTGCCCTCGTTCACCGCCTTCGCCGTCGTCCAGCTGCTCGAGCACCACTTCGCCGACCTCGTCGACTACGCCTTCACCGCCCGCATGGAGGACGACCTCGACGGCATCGCCGCCGGGCAGGAGGAGGCGCAGCCCTGGCTGTCCCGCTTCTACTTCGGGAACGGCCGCGACGGGCTCAAGGCCATGGTCGACGAGCGCCTCGACGCCATCGACGCCAAGGCGGTCAACTCGATCCCGATCGGCACCGATGCCGAAGGGCGGGAGATCGTCGTGCGCGTCGGCCGCTATGGGCCCTATCTGACGCGTGGCGAGGAGACGGCGGCCATTCCCGACGACCTCGCCCCCGACGAGCTCACCGTTGAGAGCGCCCAGGAGCTGCTGGCCAAGCCCAGCAGCGACCGGGTGCTCGGCACCGATCCCGAGTCGGACCTGCCCGTACTCGCCCGCGCCGGCCGCTACGGGCCCTACGTGCAGCTCGGAGAGGGCGACGCCGGCGCCAAGCAGAAGCCGCGGACGTCGTCGCTGCTCTCGGGGATGACCCTCGACGGGGTGACGCTCGACGACGCCCTCAAGCTGTTGAGCCTGCCCCGCGTGGTGGGCGTCGACCCGGCCGACGGCGAGGAGATCACCGTCCAGAACGGCCGCTACGGGCCGTACGTCAAGAAGGGGTCGGAGAGCCGGAGCCTCGAGAACGACGAGCAGCTGTTCACCCTCACCCTCGACGAGGCGCTGGCCGCCCTGGCCCAGCCTCGCCGGGGCCGAGGACAGAAGGCGGCAGCCGGCCCGCTCCGGCAGCTGGGCGCCGACCCGGTCTCGGGGGCGCCGGTGGAGCTGCGCGAGGGGCGGTTCGGGCCCTACGTCACCGACGGCACCACCAACGCCTCTCTGCGAACGGGCGACTCCCCGGAGAGCATCACCATCGAGCGGGCGGCGGAGCTCCTCCAGGCCCGGCGGGAGCGGGGTCCGTCGGCGCCCCGGCGGGGGCGGGCCAAGAAGGCCACCAAGGCCACCAAGGCCACGAAGGCCGCCAAGGCCACGAAGGCCGCCAAGGCCACGAAGGCCACGACCAAGGCCAGGGCCAAGGCGGGAGCGACCAAGGGGAGGTCGGCGCCGGCGGGGACCGAAGCCTGACCCTTTCGTGCCTCTTCTCGTAGCCTGACCGCCGTGGGCGAGCCTGGGACGTCCGCCGACGGGCCCGACCCGGCCGAAGCCACGCCCACCGCCCCCCTCGACGCCGTCGACCGCGACGGCGAGCCGCGCGGTCCCCAGCTCCTCGGGTCGAGCTCGTTCTTCCGGCTCTGGCTGGCCCAGGTTGCCTCGTCGTTGGGCGACTGGATCGGGCTGGCCGCCATCCTCGCCCTCGCCACGCGTGTAGGCGGGTCGTCGCCCGAGGCGGCCGTCGGCGTGGTCATGAGCGCCCGCCTGGTGCCCGGCTTCTTCCTGGCCTCGGTGGGAGGCGTGCTCGTCGACCGCTGGGACCGCAAGCGGGTGATGATCGCCTGCGACGTGGGCCGGGGCGTCGTCATGGGCTTCCTCCCGCTGGTCGACTCGGTGCTGGGGCTGTTCGTCGCCTCCCTCCTCCTCGAGATCCTGACGCTGCTGTGGTCGCCGGCCAAGGAGGCGTCGGTGCCCAACCTGGTGCGCCTCGACCGTCTGGCCAGCGCCAACTCGCTCTCACTGGCCGCCGCCTACGGCACCTTCCCGGTGGGCTCCGCCATCTTCGCCGGCCTGGCCAAGGTGGCCGACGTGCTCGGGCGCCATGACGCTCTCGACTTCCTCCGCCTCAACCAGGAGTCCCTGGCGATCTACGCCGACATGCTCACGTTCTTCATCTCGGCCGCCCTCATCTCCTCTCTTACGCTGCCGCGGCGCGCCGTGGCCAAGCGCAGCCAGCGGGTCGACCTGGGCCGCACCTTCACCGAGGTGAAGGAGGGATGGCGGTACATCAGCAGCAGTCCCCTCGTGCGGGCGGTGATGATCGGCCTGGGCACCGGGCTCATCGGCGGCGGCATGGTCGCCCCTCTCGGCCCCGTCTTCGCGAGGGACGTGCTGCGGTCCGGGCCGGCCGGCTTCGGGCTGATGCTCACCGCCCTGGGCCTGGGTGCCGCGGTCGGCATCGTGGGCCTGACCGTGCTGCAGAAGCGGCTGCCCCACCAGGCGCTCTTCGCCCCCGCCGTCCTGGCCGCGGGCGGCGCCATGATGGCGGCGGCGTCGATGTCGAGCCTCGGCCCCACCATGGCCTTCATCGCCCTCATGGGCGTATGTGCCGGCGCCGTCTACGTCCTCGGCTTCACGATCCTGCAGGAGTGCGTGGAAGACGACCTCCGGGGCCGGATCTTCGCCGCCTTCTACACGTTGTCGCGCCTGTGCCTCCTGGTGTCGCTGGCGGTGGCACCACTTCTGTCCAGCGCCCTGAACGGGCTGTCGGAGCGGCTGGTCGACGGAGAGGTGAGCCTGGGAGGCCTGACCGTGAGCCTTCCCGGGGTGCGGCTGACCCTTTGGATCGGGGCCACGATCACCCTGCTGGCCGGCACCGTCGCCCTGCGCACGATCCAGGCGGGGAGCGCCGGCGGCGCCGACCGGCCCGACAGCCAGAGCCTGGCCGACGGGACCGAGCCAGCATGAACGGCGGGGGCGAGCGCGGCCGCTTCATCGCCTTCGAGGGGGGCGAGGCGAGCGGGAAGTCGACCCAGGCGCGCCTCCTCGCCGCCAGGATCGGGGCCGTCCTCACCCGGGAGCCCGGGGCAACCGAGACCGGCCGGCGGATTCGCGACCTGGTGCTCGACCCCGCGACCGAGCTCCATCCACGGACGGAGGCCCTGCTGTTGTTGGCCGACCGCGCCCAGCACGTCCACGAGGTGGTCGCCCCCGCCCTCGCCCGGGGAGCCGACGTGGTGACCGACCGGTTCTCGGGCTCGACGCTCGCCTACCAGGGCTACGGCCGGGGCCTCGACCTCGCCGACCTTTCCGGGCTCTCCCGGTGGGCCACCGGAGCGGTGGAGCCCGACCTGATCGTGCTCCTCGACGTCCCCGGAAAGGTGGCCCGGGACCGCCAGGAGGGGCGGCCGCTCGACCGCATGGAGGGCACGGGCGACCCGTTCCACGAGCGGGTGCGCGAGGGGTACCTGGCCCTCGCCGCCGCCGACCCCGACCGTTGGGTCGTCGTGGACGGGTCAGGACCGGAGGACGAGGTCGCCGCCGAGGTGTGGGCCGCGGTCTCCGCCCGCGCCGAGCTGCGGCACCCGCCGCCAGGGGTTGCCTCGTGAACGCGACCGATCGGGCCGGACGGGTGTTCGACGCCCTCGTCGGCCAGGACCGGGCCGTGGACCAGCTTCGAGCGGCCGCTCGGGCGCCAGTGCATGCCTACCTGTTCACCGGCCCGCCCGGGAGCGGCAAGCGCCCGGCGGCCCGTGCCTTCGCTGCCGCCCTCCTCTGCCCCGAGGGCGGGTGCGGGGAGTGCGACGTGTGCGTGCGGGTGACGGCCGAAGTCCACCCCGATCTGTTGGTCGTCGAGCGCCAGGGTCCTTACATCACCGTCGCCCAGGCCCGTGAGATCCAACGCCTGGCCCTCCGCACGCC
>DASZJY010000110.1:0-8212 GCA_035947635.1 Acidimicrobiales bacterium
CCACGCCGTCGCCTACGACCCCGCCTCCGACCCGATGGTGCGATGGGCCGAGCCGGTGCTCGACCGGCTGAGCCCCGAGGGAGTGAGCGTGGTCCTTGACGCCGGCTGCGGCACCGGACGAGTCACCGAACGACTCCTCGAGCGCCGGAGCGCGGACGACGGATCGGCCCTCGTACGGGCGGTCGCCGCCGCTCTCCCCGAGCTGGTGGTCGACGACGTCACGCTCGACATCGTGGCCACGAGGGGCGGCGGGTGACCGGTGGAGGTCCGCCCCGTCGGTCCCGACGACGTCAGGCCGCTCCGTCAATCGATCCTCCGCGCCGGGCAGTCGTGGGAGGAGACCGCCTACCCGGGTGACGACGACCCCGCCACCGTCCACCTCGGGGCGTTCGAGGACGACCGGCTCGTCGGCATCGCATCGCTCTACCGGGAGGATCGGCCCGGAGCGGCGGGAGGCGGCTGGAGGCTGCGGGGCATGGCCACCGCGCCGGACGTCCGGGGCCGGGGGGCGGGCCGCGCCCTGCTGGCGGCCTGCATCGCCCACGTCGCCGCCCACGGCGGGGGCGAGGTCTGGTGCAACGCCCGGACGCCCGCGGTGGGGTTCTACGCCGCCGCCGGGTTCGCTGTCCTGAGCGAGGAGTTCGACATCCCCGGCATCGGCCCTCACGTGGTCATGTCGCGCGACGTCCCCGCCGCCGGGCCCTGACCCCGGTCGACAGCCACCAGGAGAGCGGAGCGGCCCCAGCTCTCGAGGTCGCGGCTGCCCGGTGCCTGATACTTGTCGAGGATCAGGCGCCGGGCGCGGGCGTCCTCGTCGGTACCCGCCTCCACCACCCGTGCCGTCGCCTGCTGCACCGGACCGTCGCGGCCGACGCGCACCTGCACCGCCGGACGCACCCGGAGGTTGCGCACCCAGTCGGCCCGGTCACGGCCGCCCGCGAGCAGGTAGAGCGTCGACCCGACGGCGGCGAACCAGATCTCGATGGTGTGGGGGCGCCCGGTCCGCCTTCCGGTGGTCGTGAGATAGCAGAAGGGGGCGTCGATCTCCCAGACCCTAGGGGTAGCCTCGCGAGGTGGAAGACGCCGAGGTCGTGCGGGCGTTCGTCGAGGACGGGGCCAAGCGGGCCTTCGGCCCGTCGCTCCACATCGAGGGCGACGTGCTGTTCTACGACGGCTGGTGGCAGGCGTCGGTGCGGGTCTCGCCGCGTGTCTTCGCCGTGCGGGCCGAGGAGCCACCGGGCGACGCCGCCGTCCTGCAGCGGCTCACCGACAGCCTGGCCGCCCAGCGGCTCGACGACGTCGGCACCGACTACCCGCTCGTCGCCGTGATCACGTACTCGGAGATCGCCCTCGGGCCCGTCGCCTGGTCGGTCTGGGCGCCCGACGCCGACACCGCCCAAGCCGACCTCCACGAGCGCGTCGGCCGCGACGCGTTTTTCGGCGACGAGGTCTCGCCCAACCCCGTCGAGCCCGACTACAGCGCCGAGCTCGGGGGCGCCCGGCGGCTCTCCGGGCTCCCTGCCTCGCTCGTTCTGACGCTCGGGATCGACGCCGACCGCACGGCGGCGTTGGCCGAGGCCCTCACCGACTGCCGCTTCGAGTCGCGGCGTCTCGAAGCGGTGACCCCCGACGTCTGCGGGTCGCTGCTGCCCACGCTGATGCTGGTCGACGCAACCACCCCGGCCGGTGTCGAGTTCATCATGGAGATGCGGGCGGCGGCGTGCGGACGGTTCGTCCCCGTGGTGGCCGTAACCGGCGCCGGCGTCCCCCTGGGGGCCGACGTCGCCGTGGACCCCGCCTCGCCCCCCGCGACCTGGGCCGAGCCCATCCGCCGCCTTCTGCCTTAGGGTTCTCTTACCGGGGCCGCCGGATTCACGGGTTGCGCAGCAGCGAGCGGAGCTTGAGGCCGAGCCAGGGCTTGCGGCCCCAGGCGAAGAGCTGGCCCTTGAGGATGCCCTGCGCCTGGCCGATGCGCCCCCACGCCACCAGCATGAACGTCACCGGGTCGACCGAGAGGTGGCAGTCCACCCGGGCCGAGGGCTCGGGCTCGACGGTGAGGTCGCCGTCGTCGAAGCGCAGCACCACCCGGCCCCCGCCGCGCAGCCGCACGTCGTAGGCGACCCGCACTGCGGCCGCCTTCTCCTGGTCGACGAGGGCCCGGCCCAGGCCGGCCATCGACGGGAAGAGGAAGCCGGTGAGGACCAGGGCGGCGTGGCGTCGATCGATCGGCCACGGCACGCCCTCCGCCATCGCGATGTCGCGCCCGTGGACGACGAGCTCGTTGAGCATCTGGCAGGTGAGCATCGACAGCGGGGCGGCCACGCCCTCGACCACCCACGGCCGCGCTGCGTCGTCCTCGGCATCGCCGACGAGGGTGAGAAAGCGGGTCACGGTGGCGTCGATACGGTCGGCGAGCCGCGGCAGGTCGCGGGTCGTCTCCCCCTCGACGAGGGTCTTGTTGAGCGTCCCCAGGTCCCACAGGTCGGTGAGCATGGCGCCCGCGCCCTCGACCAGCGCGCAGAGCGCGTCGGCGGAGAGCGAGAGGTGGACGGCGGTGTCGGTGAGGTCCCACTCCCCGAGGGCGGGGACGTTCGGATGCCGAGCGGTCCTGAGCAGACCGGAGACGCGTGGGCCGACCGTCGCCACGGCCTCTCGTGCCGCCGCCAGGGCGGCCTGCGACGTCGCCGGCACGCCGACTACGGGCCGACCTCGGTGTGGCGGACCTCGGCCCGGGCGCGGATGCGCACGACCTTGTTGACGGCGTTGAGGAAGGCCCGGGCCGACGCCTCCACCACGTCGGTCGACACGCCCCGGCCCGACACCTTCACCCCCGCCGCCTCGAGCTGGATGATGACGTCGCCGAGGGCGTCCACCCCGCCGGTGACGGCCGACACGTTGAAGTCGGTGAGGGTGGCGTCGACCTCCGTCGCCGCCTTGATCGCCTTGCAGGCGGCGTCGATCATGCCGTCGCCCTCGCTCTGGGCCTCGAGCTTGTCGCCCTGGCGGGTGAGCACGACTCGGGCCCGGGGCACGCCCACGGTGCCGCCGACCACTTCGAGGTCCTCGAGCACGAACTCCTGGCCGACGCTCGTGCCCAGCTCCTCGGCCACGATGGCCTCCAGGTCGGCGTCGGTGATCTGCACCTTGCGGTCGGCCAGCTCCTTGAAGCGCAGGAAGGCCGAGTTGAGGGCGTCGCCGGTGATGGTGATGCCCATCTTGGTCAGCGTGTCGCTGAAGGCGTGACGCCCCGAGTGCTTCCCGAGGACGATCTGGCTCCCCACCTGGCCGACGGCGCTGGCGTCGATGATCTCGTAGGTCGACCGGTCGGAAAGCACCCCGTGCTGGTGGATCCCCGACTCGTGGGCGAAGGCGTTGCGCCCGACCACCGCCTTGTTGAACTGCACCGGGTACCCGGTGAGGCGGCTCACGAGGCGGCTCGTGCGGGCCAGCTCCTCGGTGCGTACGCCGACCTCCAGGCCGGGGAACTGGTCGGCCCGGATCTTGATGGCCATCACCACCTCTTCGAGGGCGGCGTTGCCGGCCCGCTCGCCGATGCCGTTGACGCACACCTCCACCTGGCGGGCGCCCGCCTGCACGCCGGCCAGCGAGTTGGCCGTCGCCAGGCCCAGGTCGTTGTGGCAGTGAGTCGACGTGATGTAGTCGCCGCTGACCTCGCGGCGGATGTACTGGATCAGGGCACCGAAGTCCCACGGGATCCCGTAGCCGACGGTGTCGGGGATGTTGAGCGTGGTGGCGCCGGCGTCGACGGCCGCCTGCAGCACCTCGAGCATGAAGTCGAGCGGCGTTCGGGTGGCGTCCTGGGGGCTGAACTCGACGTCGTCGGTGTGCTCACGCGCCCGCGCCACCCCCGCCCGCGTCGCCGCCACGACCTGGGTGGGCGTCATCTGCAGCATGTGCTCCATGTGGTTCGGGCTCGTGGAGATGAACACGTGGATGCGGGCCCGCTCGGCGTCGCGCAGGGCGTCCCAGCAGCGGTCGACGTCGGCGACGTGGGTGCGCGAGAGCCCGGCGATCACCGGGCCCGACACCTTGCGGGCGATGCCCTGCACCGCCTCGAAGTCACCCTGGCTCGCCACTGGGAAACCGGCCTCGACGTAGTCGACCCCGACGCGAGCAAGCTGCTCGGCGATCTCCAGCTTCTCGGTCGCGTCGAGGGAGATGCCAGGTGACTGCTCCCCGTCACGGAGCGTCGTGTCGAAGATGATCAGCCGATCGCCCCCTACTGGGGCACCTGCGCCTTCGCTCTGGCTCATTCGAGTGCCTCCACGGTCGAGTTGTCTGCGGGCCGGAAAAGAAAAAACCTCTCGGCCCGAAGGCACGAGAGGTGGGCGAGCACCGATGGTGCTCGCCGCTAGGTAAGGAGGAGGGTGCGGGCGAGAAGGATCGCGGACATGGCAAATGCATGGTCTCAGCCGCGACGGGGCACGTCAAGTAGGCTGCTCGCCGTACAGCCGCACCGGAGGTTCTTTTGATCCGCCGCTCGCTGCGCATCGGCATCC
The DNA here is from genome assembly GCA_035947635.1 of Acidimicrobiales bacterium. Taxonomy (GTDB): domain Bacteria; phylum Actinomycetota; class Acidimicrobiia; order Acidimicrobiales; family AC-14; genus DASZJY01. Next base: position 4,521 of record DASZJY010000110.1, read on the forward strand.
GGTTGGGCCTGCTCACCGGCATCGCCTTCGTGCTCTTCAAGATCTTCCAGAGCCGACGCACGTCGCCGGCGCTGCCCGACGTCGACGGCTGGGCCCCTTCGGCCGAGCGGGCGCCGTCCCCGGGCCCCGTGCTCGTGCAGCCGACGATGCCCGAGCGCTCGGGCGGACGGACGGGCGCCGCCCCTGATGCGGGGGTGGACGAGCCGTCGGCGTCGGTGGTGCCCGGGCCGCGTGAGCCGTTCGCCATGGTCGAGCCCGACGCCGCAGCAGCCGACGCCTCGGCGCCGGACGACGTCCCGCTCGACGCCGTCGCCGGCCCGACGGCCGAGGTCGACGACCCGGTGGCCGTGGCTCCCCAGGCCGAGCCGTCGCCAGCTCCGACGGCCACGACTGCACCCCGCAAGGCGCCGGCCGCCACGGCGGCGAAGAAGGCGGCCGCCAAAAGGGCGGCGGCCAAGAAGGCGGGCGGAAAGAAGGCGGCCCAGACGAAGGCGGCGGCCAAGAAGGCGGCCGCCTCGGCGAGAGCGGCGGCACGAGGAGCGACGGCCAGCAGCGCGACCGTCGAGCAGGGGACGACCGCAGGCTGGGTCGCGCCCACCGGGGGCACGTGCCCGCCCACGCATCCGGTGAAGGCCAAGATGACGACGCGGATCTTCCACCTGCCCGGCATGGCCGCCTACCGCCGGGTATCGGCCGACCGCTGTTACGCCGACGCGGAGGCGGCCGAGAGCGACGGCCTGCGGGCCGCCAAGCGCTGAGCACCGGGCGCGGGTGGGCTGGCGCCCGAGACCTCCCCTCCGCCGTTTTTGGTGAGGTCCCGGGCGCCGGTTCCGCCGCCCGTTCATTCACTCAGGAGCGCGCCACCGGCTCGCTGATACAGGGTTCTCGTTGGAGGAGTGACAGTTCGGCCAGCTCGGCGTCGACGGTGCGCCACGACAGGGCGGCCAGCGCCCCTGCGATCACTCCGGGCGGCGTGGGATCCGTTCGGGCGACAAAGGAGCGGCAGGCCCGCAGAAGGGCCTCGTCAGGATGGGAGCTGCTGCGGTCATGGTTGGTCACCTCTCACCTCCTGGGAGCAAGAGCCGGCTCGCCGGAGGCCTGATACGTGGTCCGCGTCAGCTTCGCTCTGGTGATCCGCGCTCACACGTATGGGAGGGACCGGCGGCCTCGCTCGTCGCGCTCGGTCACTCGCTGACCGCCTGAACCTGCAGGATCCCCGGCGACCTTCGCAGCTCCTCGATGACCGCCGGTGGCACCGGCTCGTCGGTCGCGAGGACCATCAGGGCGGCCTCGCCCGACGGCGACTTGCCGACGTCCATGTCCGAGACGTTGACACCCGCCCGTCCCAGCACGGTCCCGACCACCCCGATGAGGCCGGGGCGGTTCTCGTTGCGCACGACGAGCATGTGGCGGGCGGGGGGGATGTCGACCGTGTGGTCGTCGACCATCACCAGCCGGGCCTCGGCGCGCAGGCCGAACAGGCTCCCGGCCAGGGCGTGGTCCCCGCCCCGGATCGAGACGAGGTTGACGTAGTCGTGGGCCGCCGGCGTGCGGGTCTCTTTGATCTCCACGCCCCGCTCGGCGGCCAGCTGGGGCGCGTTGACGTAGGACACGGGCTCGTCGCTCCCCGCCGCCAGCAGGCCCTTGAGCACGGCCAGGGTCAGGATGCGCGTGTCGTAGTCGGCCAGCTCCCCCTGGTACTCGATGCCCAACGCCGTCGGGACGCCGTCGTTGAGCGACGAGAAGACGCGACCCAGGCGCTCGGCGAGGGGCAGGAAGGGGCGGACCGTCTCGGAGGCCTCGGTGGCGCTGACGTTCACCGCGTAGGGGACGAACTCGCCCGCCAGCGCCAGCAGGACCTGCTCGGCGATGGTCTCCCCGGCCTTGTCCTGGGCCTCGACCGTGCTGGCGCCCAGGTGAGGCGTCACCACGACGGAGTCCAGGTCGAAGAGCGGCGACACCGTCGTGGGCTCCTTGGCGAACACGTCGAGGGCGGCGCCTGCGACGATCCCCTCCCGGACGGCCCACGCCAGGGCCTCCTCGTCGACGATGCCGCCCCGGGCGGTGTTCACGATGCGCAGGCCGGGCTTGGCCCGGGCCAGGAGGTCCCGGTCGAACAGGCCCAGCGTCTCGGCGTTCTTCGGCAGGTGGACGGTGACGAAGTCTGCCCGGGCCACCAGGTCCTCGAGGGGCAACAGCTCGACGCCCATCTGGCGGGCCCGCTCGGAAGACACGAACGGGTCATGGGCGATCAGCCGCATGCCGAAGGCCGACGCCCGCTGGGCGACGAGGGCTCCCACCCGCCCGAGGCCGACCACTCCGAGCACCTTGCCGTGCAGCTCCACCCCCTGCCAGCGGGAGCGCTCCCAGACGCCGGCGCGAAGGGCGGTGTGGGCCTGGGGGACGTTGCGGGCCTGGGCGAGGAGCAGGGCCATGGCGTGCTCGGCGGCCGAGACGACGTTGGACTGGGGAGCGTTCACGACCATCACGCCCCGCCGGGTGGCGGCGGCCACGTCGACGTTGTCGAGACCGATGCCGGCCCGCCCGACGACCACCAGATCGTTGCCCGCCTCGAGGACGTCGGCGGTCACGGTGGTGGCCGAGCGGATGATGAGGGCGGACGCCCCCCGGACCTGGGCCTGCAGCTCCGCCGGGCCCAGGCCCAGACGGACGTCGACGTCGTGGCCCGCCTCCCGGAGGCGGTTAAGCCCGCGGTCGGCGATGGTCTCGGTGACGAGGATCCGGCCCACGAACCCATGCTCACACGGACGTCCGCCGCCGACCAATCGGACCGGCGGTGGTCAGGTGGCGATCTCGCTAACCCAACCACCGCCGGTTCGTAGGGTTGGCGCCGTGAAGGTCACCTGGGACCAGGCGCTCTCCTGGCGGGTGGGCGCCCAGCTCCTCCGGGAGCCGTCGGGGACCGCGGTTGACGTGGCTCGCCAGGTCGCAGGGGTCCAGGCCCAGGTGATGTCCAGCGCCGAGCTGGCCGTCGGGATACGCACCGGGCAGCCGCCCGAGCACGTGCGGGCCCTGCTGTGGAAGAGCCGGAAGCTGGTCAAGACCTGGGCCATGCGGGGAACGCTGCACCTGTTGCCCGCCGACGAGCTGCCCACGTGGGTCGCCGCCCTACGGGTCAAGGAGCAGGCGGCGCGCCGGGGGCAGGCGTGGGAGCGCTACCACGGGATCACCGCCGCCGACCTGGCCCGGATCACCGCCGCCGTCGGGGAGATCGTCGGGGCCGAGCCGCTCACGCGGGAGGAGCTGGGCGCGGCGGTGGCCTCGGCGACCGGCGACCCCCACCTCGGAGAGGTCGTGCGCACCGGCTTTGGGGGCACGATCCTCAAGACGGCGGCGGCCTACGGCGACCTGTGCTTCGGGCCCGACCGGGGGCGCAACGTCACCTTCGTGGCCCCCCGCACCTGGGTTCGGGGGGCGTGGAAGGAGCCGCCGGCGGACGAGGCCATGGCTGTCGTCGTCCGCCGCTTCCTCGACGCCTTCGGCCCGGCGACGACCGCCGACTTCGCCCGCTGGTGGGGGGTGGTGCCGGCCGACGGCAAGCGGGCCGTCCGGCCCCTCGCCGGCGAGCTGGTCGAGGTCGACCTGGCAGGCTCCGCCGCCTGGCTCACGCCCTCCGGCGCCGAGGCGGTGGCGGCCGCCAAACCCCTCCGTGGCCACGTGCGCCTCGTGCC
>DASZJY010000111.1:0-1758 GCA_035947635.1 Acidimicrobiales bacterium
CGCCTGGGCCGTCTTCCTGTCGTTGGCCTTCCGGATTGCGTCGACCAGCTCGTCCTTGGTCATCGAGGAGCGGCCACTGATGTCCAGCCGCCTCGCGACGTCCATCAGGTGTTCCTTGGTGGCGTTGGCGTCGACGCCCCCCTTGGTCTCCCGGTCGGTGTCCCGGCCCCCCTCGGCCTGCGGGTCGCTCGGGCCCTTGTGGTCCTTGGGCCCCCAGTGGTCGCCGATCTTCTCGTGGGTGTGCTTCACCGCGGCCCAGGCGACCTGGTTGGCGCGCCGTTCGTCGTCGTAGGAGTCCATCGCCGAGTCGTGGGTCTTGGCGAAGGTGCGCTGCGCCTTCTCGTCCGAGCGCTGCAGGGTGCTGGGGATCTCGTCCTGCTTGGCGTCCCCGCTCTTCGTCGTCTTCGGCATGCCGGACGGTTACCCGCCGCCCGAGGGCGTCAGTCGCCGTCGCCCAGCCAGGTGACACCGTGCTCGTCCGAGGCCCGCTCGTAGGCGGCTCCTGCCGCCTCCCCCGTGGCGGCCGCCTCGGCGAGGACGCGGAAGAAGCCCTCGAAACCGGCCGGCGAGGTCAGGCCCAGCAGGCGGCCGGTCCACGGCACGACCCGCCGGTGGGAGTGCGGCACGCCGTGCGGCAGGAACACCGTCCCACCCGGACCCACCGTCAACTCCCGGTCCCCGCACACGAAGACGTGCTCGCCCTCGACGACGTAGTAGAGCTCGTCGGTCTCCCGGTGCACGTGGCGCGAGGTGTCCAGCACCGGTGTCGCCTCCTCGAAGAGGGTGAAGGCGCCACCGGTGGTGTCCGCGGACGCGCGGACGACGATCGTCGTCCCCCAGAACTCCAGGCGCTCCCCGCTGTCGTGGTCCACGGCGAAGGGAGCGGCCATGCGGGGACGCTACGCCGGGTTGCCTCCACCCGTCACCGCCCCGTCGCGATCAGCTCGCCAGGAACGGGACCAGCGCCGCGACCAGCTCCTCGGGGGCCTCCTCCGCCATGTGGTGCCCGCTGTCGATGCGGCCGCCGCCGCGCAGGTCACTGGTCCACCCCGCCCAGATGGCGCCTGGGTCGCCGTGCAGGTCCTCGAGGTCGTCGCGGGCGGACCAGAGCACCAGCGTGGGGCAGGCGACCCGCCGTCCGGCGGCCCGGTCGGCCTCCTCGGCGGCGCGGTCCACGGTCAGGCCGGCGCGGTAGTCCTCGAGCATGGCGTGCACCGTGGCGGGGTCGGCGATCGCCCGGCGGAAGTCCGCGTGGTTCTCCTCCCCCATGACCGCCGGGTCGCCCCCGTACCAGGCGTCGGGGTCGGCGCCGATGGCCCGCTCGGGCTTGTCGGGCTGGGCGAAGAAGAACCAGTGCCACCAGGCGGTGGCGAACCGGGCGTCGGCGCGGTCGAGGTGCTCGACGATCGGGATGCAGTCCAGGACGGCCAGGTGCGTGACCGCGCCGGGGTGGTCGAGGGCCGTGCGCAGCGCGACGTAGCTGCCGCGGTCGTGCCCGACGACGGCGAACCGCTCGTGCCCGAGGCCTCGCACCAGCGCCACGACGTCGCGGGCCATGGCGCGCTTCGAGTACGGCGCGTGGTCGTCGGTGGTCGGCGGCTTGGCGGACTGCCCGTAGCCGCGCAGGTCGGGGCAGACGACCGTGCGGCCGGCCGCCGTCAGCAGTGGAGCCACCCGGTGCCAGGTCGTGTGGGTCCTCGGTTGCCCGTGCAGCAGCACGACCGGCGGCCCCTCCCCGCCGACGCGGACCCGTAGGAC
>DASZJY010000112.1:0-3242 GCA_035947635.1 Acidimicrobiales bacterium
TTGACGCCGGTGGCCACACCGGTCACGCCGGTGAGACCGGGGACGGGCACGGGCGTGCGGCGGTCGACGTTGGTGCCGTCACCCAGCTGGCCGAGGACGTTCCACCCCCAGGCCCACACGGTGCCGTCGTAACGCCTCGCCAGGTTGTGCAGGCCGCCGGCGGAGATGGCGGTGATACCCGAGAGCCCGACGACCTGCACGGGTATCCGCCGGTCGACGGTGGTGCCGTCGCCCAGCTGGCCGGTCGCGTTCCACCCCCAGGCCCAGACCGTGCCGTCGGAGCGCAGCGCGAGGCTGTGGTACAGCCCGCCGGAGACGGCGGTCACGCCCCACAGGCCGGCGACCGGGCCCGGCGTGGCCCGGGTGGAGAGGGTGCCGTCGCCGAGCTGTCCGTAGGAGTTGTCGCCCGACGCCAGGACGATGCCGTCCGGCCGGACCGCCAGCGAGTGCGACGTGCCGGCGCCGATGGCGCCGACCGGCGTCAGGCCCGGCACCTGCACGGGCGACGTGGTGCCGACGGTCGTCCCGTTCCCCAGCCCTCCGTGGGCGTTGTACCCCCAGCCCGAGACCGAGTCGGTCGGGGCCAGGAAGGCGCTGTTGGCGGCGTTCCAGTGACTGGCGAGGTAGGCCCCGGCCGGCGGTCGGGCGGTACTGAAGTAGTCCTCGTGGTTGCAGTCGAACAGCGCCTCGTGGCCCGAGGGGCACACCACCGACATCGGCTCCCCGGAGCCGTCCGGGTAGCACATGCGGTCGTGGTCGTCGGTGCAATGGTTGTAAGCGGTGCCGTGGGGGGCCGAGCTCTGCACCCCACCGAGGTTGTGCATGAGCTCGTGCGCCTCTACCAGGTTGGCGCCTGAGAGCCCCCAGCACCCGCTGTCCACGCGGGCGACCATGCCGGGGACGCCGGGTCGGGCGTTGTTGTAGTTGTCCGCGGTCGGGCGGTCGTCAGGCCAGATCTCGGCGATGCCGCAATAGACGTTGGCGTCCATCCATACCAGGTACTTGCGGTCGGTGCGGTTGAAGCCCCTCGCCTCGAGCTCGTTGGCGGTGTTCGCGATGTTGTCGTCGCCACTGGCCGAGAGGACCACGTTGGCCACGCTCACGACGCAGGAGCTGTCGGTGACGTAGCGCACGTGGCGGACGCCCCCGGTCTCGCGCGCGCTGCGCACGAAGGCGTCGTCGATCTGGGCGGCGATCTGGCGGAAGGTGGCCAGGTAGGTGGCGTAGCGGTCGGGTCGGTCGGCAGCCCGGGCGTAGAGGAGCTGGACGCGCGGGCCGCTGACGCCGTCGCCGTAGCACTGCACGGCGCCGGGAGAGGCTGCGGTGGAGGGACCCGTGCCGGAGGCGGCCACGAGGGGAGCCTGCGACACGCGGACGTCGATACCCGGCGGGGAGGGATCGGGCCCGTGGAAGCAGCGCGGCGGGCCCTGGCGGCTCTTCTCCAGGGCGAAGCCATCCTTGCAGGGTCCCGTCGGGCCGTCCTTGCGGAGGCCGGCGTGGATGAGGCCGCGCGGCGGGTCGTCAGGAGGGACGGCACCGGCGGCGGGGGCCAGCGCCGCTGACGCTCCGGCCAGCAGCACGACAAGCACGAGACCCACGCCCAGGCGGCGCGCCCCGAGGGCGGTGCGGGGTCCGGGCATCAAGCCACGCCGCGACATGGTTGTTCCTTCGACACCGACCCGCGGCGACTTGACGGCTCGTCGCCGGGGCACGGGCGCCGGCGCCGGAAAAGCGAAGCTGGAGCGACCTGAGCGATTCGTCCAAGTTATCTCAGCCGAGAAGCTCGTTTCATCAGGGCAGCGTGACCAGGTCGTCGCGGTGGACGACCTCGTGCGGGAGCCCCTCGGGCAGCTCGGCGGTGCGGCGGCCCGCCACCTCCCGGAGCACCTTGGCCGCCAGCTGACACAGTCCCTTGGCGAAGACCCGGCCGCTGGTGTCGCAGATCTCGACGGCGTCGTCGGCGTCGAACGACCCGACCACGTCGACCACCCCGGCGGGCAGGAGTGAGGAGTGACGCTCCTCCAGCGCCCGGCGCGCCCCTTCGTCGACGACGATCGTGCCCGACTTCCCTACCGCGAAGGCAATCCAGAGCTTGCGGGCCGACAGGCGCCTCGGGCGGGCGGGTACCACCGTTCCCATGCCCGGGACCCCCCTCACCACGCCCTCCACCACGCCCGGACGGTCGGCGCCGGCGATGACCACTCGAACGCCCGACCAGGCCGCCATCTTGGCGGCGGCCAGCTTCGACGCCATCCCCCCGCTCCCCCGCCAGGAGCCGGGTCCCCCGGCGACGTTGTCGAGGACCGAGTCGACCTCGACGATCTCCTCGATGAGCGACCCCTCGTCGTGCAGGCGCGGGTCGCGGTCGAGGACGCCGGGCGCGTCGGTGAGCAGGACGAGAACGTCGGCAGCCACCAGGTTGGCGACGAGGGCGGCGAGGCGGTCGTTGTCCCCGAAGCGGATCTCGTCGTCGGCCACCGCGTCGTTCTCGTTGACCACCGGCACCACGCCCAGCTCGAGCAGCCGGCCGAGGGTGGTCCGGGCGTGGAGGTACTGCGAGCGGTGCACGAAGTCGAGGGGGGCCAGGAGCACCTGGCCCCCCACCAGGCCCCGTTGGCCGAGGAGCTCGTCGTACACCCGCATGAGCCGGCTCTGGCCCACCGCCGACGCCGCCTGCAGGGTGGCCACGTCGACGGCGGCCGCTCCGCTCAGGCCCAGCGCGGGCAGCCCGGCGGCGATCGCCCCCGAGCTGACGACCACTACCCGGTCGCCTCTGTCCCGGAGGTGGGCCACCTCGGAGCACAGCTTGTCGACCGCGGCTCGGGCGATCTCACCTTGCTCGTCGGTGATCGACGAGGTGCCAACCTTGACGACGACGATCAGGGCCGGCCCCGCTTCCCCGTCCGGCGCCGGCCGCCCTCGACGGTGACCGCGTCGGGCTGGTACTCGAAGGTCAGGTCACCGATGCGCACGACGTCGCCCTCACGCGCCCCCGAGCGGGCCAGTGCACGGTCGACGCCCAGGCGGCGCAGACGTTCGTGCACGTAGGCGAGGGCCTGCTCGTTGGTGAGGTCGCTCACCGCCACCGCCCGCTCGGCCGGCGTCCCCCTGACGACGAGCGCGCCGTCGGGCGCCCGTTCGACCCTGACGCCTTCGGGCTCCGGTCGATGCACCACGAACGCCTCCGGACCCGGGACCGTCGTTCGCGCCTCTGCCACCATGGCGGCCAGGCGGCGTAGGAG
>DASZJY010000113.1:0-5766 GCA_035947635.1 Acidimicrobiales bacterium
GTCGGGCTGGACGCCGCCATCCTGATGGCCCCTCGCGTGTGGGAGGCCTCGGGCCACCTGGCCACCTTCTCCGACCCGCTCGTCGACTGCCGCAACTGCAAGGAGCGTTGGCGCGGCGACCAGATCGGCGACACCTGCCCCAACTGCGGGTCCCGGGACCTCACCGAAGCCCGGCCCTTCCACCTCATGTTCAAGACCCACGTCGGGCCGGTGGAGGACGAGGGCTCGGTGGCCTACCTGCGGCCGGAGACGGCCCAGGGCATCTTCGTCAACTTCGCCAACGTGCTGCAGACGAGCAGAAAGAAGCCGCCGTTCGGCATCGCCCAGCAGGGCAAGTCGTTCCGCAACGAGATCACCCCCGGCAACTTCATCTTCCGCACCCGCGAGTTCGAGCAGATGGAGATGGAGTACTTCGTGCCGCCGGCCGACGGCGCGCGGTGGTTCGAGTACTGGTGCGCCGAGCGCCTGCGCTGGTACACCGACCTGGGCATCCCGGCCGAACGGCTGCGGCTGCGGGCCCACGAGGCCGAGGAGCTCTCGCACTACTCGGCGGCCACCTCCGACGTCGAGTTCCTGTACCCGTGGGGTTGGGGTGAGCTCGAGGGCATCGCCAACCGCACCGACTACGACCTGCGCCAGCACGCCGAGTTCTCGGGCGAGCGGCTCGAGTACTTCGACCAGGCGTCGGGGGAGCGCTACGTCCCCCACGTGATCGAGCCGGCCGCCGGCGTGGGGCGGTCGATGATGGCGTTCCTCCTCGCCGCCTACGACGAGGACGAGATCGGCGGCGAGCGCCGCACCGTCCTGCGCCTCCACCACCGGCTGGCCCCGATCAAGGTCGCCGTCCTGCCGCTGTCCCGCAACGAGCGGCTGGTCCCCACCGCCCGAGAGGTGCTCAAGCTGGTGCAGCCCCACTTCATGTGCGACTACGACGAGACCCAGTCGATCGGCCGCCGCTACCGCCGCCAGGACGAGGCGGGCACGCCGTGCTGCGTCACCGTCGACTTCGAGAGCATCGACGACCGCGCCGTCACCGTCCGTGACCGGGACACCCTGGCCCAGGAGCGGGTGCCGATCGACGAGCTGGTGGACCACCTCCGAGAACGCCTGGCCTGACGCCCCGCCGTCAGGGCGGTCCCACTAGCTCGGGGGCCGCCGGTACCCTGCCCTCCGAGGACAGGGTGAGGGCACTCGGCGACAGAACACACAGCCGCCTGGCGGCCCCCCTCGTCGGCGTCCTCGCCGCCATCGTTCTCGCCGCCGGTCTGGCCACGGCCGCGGTGCGGAGCGACTCCGACGACGGCCGCGCCACGGCGACCGCCCCCGCCCCGCAACCGGGCACGACCACCACCCAGGCGGCCCCGACCACGACCCGCACCACGAGGGTGCTCCCGCCCGAGCCCGCCTTCATCGCCGAGATCCGGGCCGCCGTCGCCGAGCTGCGGGGCCTCGAGTGGAAGGAGCCACTGGCGGTCGAGGTGGTGTCGAGGAGCGAGCTCGTCCGCCGGGCGCGGGCGGCCAACGAGCGCGACCGACGCCCCGACCGCCTGGCCGGCGACGGCGACACCTACCGGCTGCTCAAGGTCATCCCCCGTCAGCTCGACTACGCCAAGGCTCTCGACGACCTGGTCTCGGGTCTGATCCTCGGCTTCTACGACCCGAAGACCAAGGAGCTGGTCGTGCGGGACAGCGGCGGGGAGGTCGACGTCCAGACCAAGATCACCGTCGCCCACGAGCTCGACCACGCCCTGACCGACCAGCACTTCGACTTCGGCACGGCGACCGACGCTCTCGACCAGGCCGACCGCCACGAGGAGGTGGAGGCGTACGTCGCCCTCATCGAGGGTGACGCCAAGCTTCTGGAGGAGCGCTACGCCGAGCGGTACCTGACCGAGGAGGAGCAGATCGAGTACGTCCTCGGCGGGCTGGTGGGGAGCGAGGAGGACCTCTCGCCCATCCTGCGGCTGCCGCCCTTCATGCTCGGCGAGCTGTACTTCCCCTACACCGTCGGGCTCGAGTTCGCCGAGGAGCGTGCCGAAGACGGCGACTTCGCCGGGTTGAACGAGACCTTCCGGCGACCGCCCGTCTCCACCGAGCAGATCATCCACCCCGAGCGCTACGAGTCGGGCCAGGGCTGGAGACCTCCCGAGCTGCCCGATCTGGCCGCCGCCACGTCCTGCCAGGCGGTGCGGCGGGGGACGCTCGGGGAGTCGACGATGGGCCTGGTCCTGGACACCTACCTCGGCGAGGCGGAGGCTGACGCGGCGGCGAACGGGTGGAACGGCGACACCTTCCAGACCGTCCGTTGCGGGCGGGCCCTGGGGATGGTCGAGCGGTGGGAGGCCGACACCCCTGCCGACGCGGCCCGCCTCGCCCAGGCGCTCACCCGCTGGGCGGGGGGATGGGCGGGGTCCGGCACCAGCGGCGGCCGCTTCTCGGGGCGCGGCGGCTCGGGGCGCATCGTTCAATCCGGCACCCGGGTCGACCTGGTCCTGGCCGACGACGCCGCCACCGCCGACCGCCTCGCTGGTCTCTTGTAGGTGTGTTCCTGCGGCGGGCACCCGGGTCCTGCGGACCACGCCCGCTCCGTCAGCAGGCGGGAACCCCAACCCCGCCGGCCCGTCGACACGGGGGCGGGCACCCGTCCCGAACGGCCACTTGGGAGCGGGGTGATGGTGGGCGCCGCGAGTAACCTCGGGAGTTTGACTCGGGTCTCGCCATAACTGGCGGACCCCCGCCCGACCCGCCCGAGGAGAGCTTCCCGTGACCTACGTCTACTCCTTCGACCACCGGCATCCCCAACCGCCGATGAGCATGAAGGACCTGCTCGGTGGCGAGGGCGCCAACCTGGCCGAGATGACGTCGGTGCTCGAGCTACCCGTCCCTCCGGGCTTCACCATCACCACCGACGCCTGCCGGGCGTACATGAAGCAGGGCTGGCCCGACGGGCTCTCCGAGGAGATCGCCAGCCAGCGGGAGCTGCTCGAGAAGACGATGGGCAAGCGCCTGGGCGACCCCGTCGACCCTCTGCTGGTCAGCGTGCGTTCGGGAGCCAAGTTCTCGATGCCCGGGATGATGGACACCGTCCTCAACCTGGGCCTGAACGACGAGTCGGTGCTGGCCCTGGGCCGCCAGACCCACGACGAGCGCTTCGCGCTGGACAGCTACCGGCGGCTCGTGCAGATGTACGGCCGGATCGTGCTGGGGCTGTCCGCCGAGGCCTTCGACGAGCGGTTCGAGGCGGCCAAGGAGCGGGCGGGCACCCACAGCGACGCCGAGATCCCCGCCGAGCTCCTCCAGGAGCTGGTGGGCGAGTTCAAGGCCCTCGTCGAGGAGACCACCGGCAAGCCCTTCCCCCAGGACCCCGACGAGCAGCTGCGAGGGGCGGTTGAGGCCGTCTTCCGGTCGTGGAACGGGCCTCGGGCCGTGGCCTACCGGACGCGGGAGCGCATCTCCCACGACCTGGGCACGGCGGTCAACGTGCAGGCCATGGTGTTCGGCAACCGCGACGAGAACTCGGGCACCGGCGTCGGCTTCACGCGCGACCCGGCCACCGGCGCCCAGGGCGCGTACGGGGACTTCCTGGTGAACGCCCAGGGTGAGGACGTGGTGGCGGGCATCCGCAATCCCCTCAAGCTGGCCGAGATGCAGTCACGGTTCCCCCAGATCTACGAGGAGCTGCTCGAGATCTTCGAGCGCCTCGAGCGGCACTACCGCGACATGTGCGACACCGAGTTCACCATCGAGCAGGGCAAGCTCTGGATGCTCCAGACCCGAGTCGGCAAGCGCACGGGAGCGGCCGCCCTGAGGATGGCGGTCGACATGACCCACGACCCCGTCATCGAGCTGTCCAGAGAGGAGGCGGTCCAGCGCATCGCCGCCGAGCACCTCGAGCAGGTCCTGCATCCCCAGTTCGCCGAGACCGACGCCCCGGTGGTGGCCGTGGGCCTGGCTGCGTCCCCGGGCGCCGCCGTCGGCGCGGCCTACTTCACGGCCGACGACGCCGCCGCCGCCGCCGAACGGGGCGAGCGTGTGATCCTCGTGCGCAGCGAGACGTCGCCCGAGGACGTCCACGGCATGATGGCGGCCGAGGGCATCCTCACCGCCCGAGGAGGCCTGGTCAGCCACGCCGCCGTCGTCGCCCGGGGCTGGGGCAAGCCCGCGGTGGTGGGGGCCGAGTCGGTCGCCATCTCGGGCGCGAGCTTCAGCGCCGGAGGGACCACGGTGCAGGAAGGCGACGTGATTTCCGTCGACGGCACCACCGGCCGGGTGATGCTCGGCGACGTGCCCGTCTCCACGGCCGAGCCGCCGCCCGAGTTCACCACCGTGCTGGCGTGGGCCGACGAGATCAGGGCGGGACAGATGGCGGTGCGGGCCAACGCCGACACCGGCCCCGACGCCGCCAACGCCCGCCGCTTCGGCGCCGAGGGCATCGGCCTCTGCCGCACCGAGCACATGTTCCTCGGCGACCGCCTGCCCGTCGTACGCAAGATGATCCTGGCGGACAACGAGGCCGAGGAGGCCGAAGCCCTCGAGGAGCTGCGCCAGGCCCAGAAAGACGACTTCGTCGAGATCCTCGAGGCCATGGACGGCCTGCCGGTGACCGTCCGCCTGCTCGACCCGCCTCTGCACGAGTTCCTGCCATCGACCGAGGAGCTGGCCGTGAAGGAGGCAACCGTCGGCCTCTCCGAGGAGGAGAAGGAGGTCTACCAGGCCGCTCTGACGTGGAGGGAGTTCAACCCCATGCTCGGTACCCGCGGCGTGCGCCTCGGCGTGATCAAGCCCGGGCTCTACGCCATGCAGGTGCGGGCGCTCATGGAGGCGGCGGCCGAGCGGGTGGTGACAGGTGGTCGCCCGGTGGTCGAGATCATGATCCCCCTCACCGTGAGCCGGGAGGAGCTCGCCCTCGCCCGCAGCTGGGTCGAGGAGGCGGTCGCGGAGGCCACGGCCGGCGTCGACCAGCCCGTCGAGGTCACCATCGGCACGATGGTGGAGACGCCCCGGGCGGCGCTGCGGGCCGACGAGCTGGCCGAGGTGGCCGACTTCTTCTCCTTCGGCACCAACGACCTGACCCAGATGACGTTCGGCTTCAGCCGCGACGACATAGAAGGCAGGCTCATGTCGACGTACCTGGAGCAGGGCCTGCTCAAGCGCAACCCGTTCGAGACCATGGACCCGGGTGGGGTCGGGGAGCTGGTCATCGAGGCCTGCGACCGGGGCCGCCGGACCAGGCCCGACATCAAGCTGGGCGTCTGCGGCGAGCACGGCGGCGACCCGGAGTCCATCGCTCTCTTCCGCAAGGCCGGTCTGCACTACGTGTCGTGCTCGCCCTTCCGCATCCCGATCGCCCGGCTCGCCGCCGCCCAGGCCGTCCTGGCCTCCTGACGCCGGCGCCGGCCCGGGCCGGCGCCGAGGTGGCCCGGCCCGTCAGCCGTCGCTCCCCAGCACCTCGCTGGCCCGCCCGATCCCGATGAGCACGGCGCCGAGGAGGAGCAGCGCCAGGCCGGCGGCGAGCAGCAGGCCGAGCGAGCTCGCCCCCGTCTTGGCGAGCTCCGCCCGTGCCGCCACCACCGGGTCGCCCGGGTCCCCGGGGTCGACGGCCGACTCGCCGAGCACCCGGGTCGGGAGCGTGCTCGGGACTGGGGCGGTGGTCGTCGTCGGGGCGACGGTGGTCGTGGTGGTCCGCCCGGTCACCGTGGTCGACGTCGGCACTGGAACGGTGGTCGTCGTCACCCGCAGCGTCGTGGTCGTCGCCGGCGGCACCGT
>DASZJY010000114.1:0-9995 GCA_035947635.1 Acidimicrobiales bacterium
GCACGGTGGTCGTCCATGTGCTCGTCGCCGTTCTCGGGGCTGTCGCGACCCTCGCCGTCGCCGTCGCGGCGTCGCGCTGGTTTCCCATCGGCTTGGCCTCGAAGATCGACCCCGACCGCGGAGTGCACGCCGACTGGGTCGCGCTGGGCCCCGCCACGGTTGCCGTGATGGCGGCGGTGCTGGGCTATGCCGCCGCCGCCGGCTGGCGGCTCACCGGTTCGAAGCGCTCGCAGTTCGTCGCTCGCCGATCGACCGTGGCGACCCGACTCACCCCGGTGGCCCCGCTGACGGTCGGGCTCGGTACCACCATGGCACTTCGTCGAGGAGCCGATCGCTCCAGCGAGCTCGTCCGACCAGTCCTCGTGGGCGCCGTCGTCGGCGTGCTCGGCGTGGTCGCGACGATGACCATGAACCGTGGGCTGGACGATGCGCTGGCGAACCCCGCTCGGGCCGGCGCCACTTGGGACGCAACTGCCATCCCGCTGCCGAGCGACCGCACCGACACTGGGATCAATCCCGCCCGCCTCGAGTCCATAGGGGCACTGCCCCAAGTGGCCGGCGTCGCCGTCGTCAGCCGTCTGGTGTCGGAGGTGAACGGCGCGGGGGTGCCGGTCTTCTCGGTGCAACCCGACGTCGGCGAGGTTGCCCTGACCACGACCGCAGGGCGAGCGCCCGCCGGCGGCGACGAGGCCGCCATCGGCCCGCGGACGGCCGACCAGCTTCACGTCGACATCGGGGACACCGTCTCTGTGGGTTCCCTCCACCGCCAGGTCCGCATCGTCGGCCAGGCGCTGTTTCCCGCCGACGTCCACGCCGGGTTCGACGAGGGCCTGTGGCTGACGCCCAATGCCTTCAACTCGATCGAACCACCTTCCGCTCCTGACGACCCCGAAGGCGCGTTCCACATGATCGCCATCCGCTTCCGCCCCGGCGCTGACCCCGGCGCCGCCCTGTCCGAGGTGGCCCGGGCGCAGAACGGTTCGATCGCCGACATCCTCCCGGTTGAGGTCCCTCCCGAGCTGACCAATCTGCGCAACGTCCGCACGCTCCCCCGACTCCTCGCCACCTTCCTCGCCGTGTTCGCCGCTGCTGCCGTCGCCTTGGTCCTCGGCGCCTCAGTACGCCGACGCCGCCGTGACTTCGCGACCTTGCGCGCTCTCGGGATGACGCGCGGCGGCACTCGGGCGATCCTGAACATCCAGGGCACCGCCATTGCCGTCGTCGGCCTGGTCATCGGAGTTCCCGTCGGCGTGGCCCTCGGCCGCATCGCCTGGCAGCTCGTCACCGAGCGGGTGCCCCTCGATTTCGTCGGTCCCCTCGCGCTGGCGGCGGTGGTCGTCATCGCCGTTGGCGCACTCGTCGTGGTCAACCTGCTCGCCGTGCTGCCCGGTCGCAGGGCGGCCCGGCTTCGTCCCGCTGAGGTGCTTCGGGCCGAGTGACGGCGAGCTCCCGGGATGCCCGCACCGGGCACCGCAACCAGCTCGAGCGGTCCCCCTCCGAGCGGCTCGTGTTCCGCCGCCGAGATCCTGCGCCACGAGTAGCGGATCCGCTTGAGTAGGGTGCCGGCCGTGGCCGTCCGCGTGGTCCTGGCCGAGGACCACTACCTCGTGCGCGAGGGGGTCCGCCGCCTCATCGAGGCGCAGCCGGATCTGGAGCTGGCGGCGGTGTGCGCTGACTTCGACTCGCTGATCGCCGCCATCGACGCCCACCGGCCCGATGTCGTCCTCACCGACATCCGCATGCCGCCCAGCGGCACGGACGAGGGGATCCGGGCCGCCGAGCACGTCCGCCAGGCCCATCCGGGGACCGGGGTCGTGGTGCTCAGCCAGTACGCCGACCCGGAGTACGCCCTGAGGTTCCTGGAGCACGGGTCGCGGGGGCGGGGCTACCTGCTCAAGGAGCGGGTGTCGGACATCGAGCAGCTCCTCGCCGCCATCCAGGAGGTCGCCCGCGGAGGGTCGGTCATCGACCCCAAGGTGATCGACGCCCTGGTGGCGGCGCGGTCCAAGGGGCGGTCGCCTCTGGCTGATCTCACCGTCCGCGAGACGGAGGTGCTCTCGGAGATGGCCCAGGGCAAGAACAACGCCGCCATCGCCGCCACCCTCGTGCTCTCGGAGCGGGCGGTGGAGAAGCACATCAACTCGCTGTTCGCCAAGCTCGGCCTCTCGGAGGAGCGTGACGTGAGCCGCCGGGTCAAGGCGGTGCTGCTGTTCCTCGCCGACAAGGGCTGAGGATGGGGGATTCCCCGGCCGTCTCCGTCCTGATCGTCGACGACCAGGCTCCGTTCCGTCGCGCCGCCGCTGCGGTGGTGAAGGTGACGGGAGGATTCGAGGTGGTCGGCGAGGCGGAGTCGGGCGAAGAGGCGGTGGAGCTGGCGGGGTCGCTGGCCCCGGGGCTCGTCCTGATGGACATCAACATGGCGGGCATCAACGGCATCGAGGCCACCCGGCGGATCACGTCGATGCACCCGGAGGTCGTGGTCGTGCTGCTCTCCACCTACCAGGCCGACGACCTGCCCGCCGACGCCGCCACCTCGGGCGCCGCTGCCTACGTGAACAAGGAGGAGTTCGGTCCCCAGGTGCTCGAGCGGGTGTGGCAGCAACGGAGCGGCCCGAGCGCGAGCTAGGGCAGTGCTTCTATCAGCAGTGCCCCAGCCAGCTCTTGGTGCCCGTGCAGGTGCGACAGGCAGAGCCCTGCATCGGCGCGAGCGGAATCTCGCTACGAGACCGAGAGGCACACCACGAAAGCGCTCAGGTTCCAGGTGCTGAAACTGTCGCCGTTGGTCTCGATGGCGTGCACCAGCCAGGAGTCGTTCGCACTGTGTCTGCTGAACGGCGTGCTCAGGTGGAGGGCGACGTTGGCCTCCACGAAGCTCTGCCCCGAACCGCGGTTGGTGGAGCCTCCCCCGGCCACCGCATTCTTGCCGGCCGGGCAGGTGGCCACCTGAAACTTGAAGTCTCAGCTTTCAAACGCCCCGTCCGCCCGCACCACCTCATAGCCGGTGGCTCCTGCGGGACCAGCCGGACCGGCGGGGCCCTCCGGACCGGCCGGACCGGTGAGGCCCTGAGGCCCGGGCTGGCCCTCCGGACCAGGGGGGCCCTGTGGACCGGCGGGACCAGCGAGGCCCTGGGGGCCGGGCGGACCGGGAGGACCGGTCTCGGCCCAGCTCACGGCCGTCTCGTTCGGCCCACAGTTCGGTGGCGCGTCGAGGGAGACGCGGTTCAACTGGCCTCCGCGGCCAAGACAGCCGTAGAACGTCTCCGACGACTGTCCGTGCGCCAGGGTCGACGCGCCAATGATGCCGACGACCAGGATGGCGGCAAGGGTGAGTGAACGTCGCATCGTTTCTCCTTTCCATGGGTGTCGCACGGTGGACGCTACGAGCGCGTCGCCGCTTCGAGAAGGGGTGCGAACCGGTGATTCGGGAGGGCACCAGCCGGTGTTCCTGAGTCGTGCCACCACGTGGAGCACACACCCGGAGTCCCGCCGCCGCCGACGGCGGGTGTGCTGGGGCGCTTAGACGCCCAGGGTGCCAACATCACCGATCGACGCGTGCCTGCCCTCTTCCCGGGAGCCGCGCGGTTTGGCTCAATGGTGGCCGTGATCCGTACCCATACGGCCAACGTCCGGGTCATCGGCACCGGTGCGGCCGGCTTGCGGGCGCCATCGCCGCCCACCAGAGCTCTGACCTGAGTTGAGGCGCCTGGCCCAGTCGCTGGCGGCAGTGCGCGAGGTGGTCCGGCAGCCGGCGCTGCGGCGGGCCGAGGTGGCGTTCGGCGCGGCATGGACGGGCGAGTGCGCGTTCACGGTCGGCCTCGGAGTCATCGCCTTCCGCGACGGTGGAGCAGCCGCGGTCGGTTTGGTCTCGCTGCTGCGGATGCTTCCCCCGGCGCTCGCGTCGCCGTCGCTGACGGCGCTGGCGGACCGCATGCGCCGGGAGCGGCTCCTGGCCGCGGTGTCAGCCATCCACGCGACGGCCGTCGCCGGGGCCGCCGGCGTATTGGCGCTGGGTGGCCCGGCCGTGGGCGTGTACGCGCTCGCGGTGCTGGCGACGATGGCGTTCATCCTCTTCCGTCCGGTCCACTCCGCCCTCCTGCCCACGCTGTGCGCGACGGTCCCCCAGCTCACCAGCGCCAACGTCGCCCGCGGGCTGCTGGACGGATTGGGGGCGCTGTTGGGGCCGGGGGTGGCCGGGATCGTGCTGGCAGTCAGCGACGCCACCGCCATCTTCGGGATCACCGCCGCGCTGTCCCTCATTGCCGCCGCCGTGCTCCTCGGGATCCGCTCCGACGCCAGGGCCGTCCACACTCCAAGGCGGTCGCTCCTCCATGAGACCGCCGAGGGCATTCGGGCGGTGGTCGCCAACCCGGACCTGCGGCTCGTCGTGGGCCTCGGAGGGGCGCAGACCTTCGTGCGCGGGGCCCTCAGCGTGCTCACCGTCGTCGTGGCCTTCGAGCTGCTGGCGACCGGTGATTCAGGTGTGGGGGCCCTGTCGGCGTCGGTCGGGGCAGGCGGCGTGGTGGGGTCGCTCGGCGTCTCGCTCCTCGTCGGCAGCCGACATCTCGGGGCGTGGCTCGCCGTGGCGCTGGTGGTCTGGGGCGCCCCAATCGCTCTGATCGGCGTCGTTCCGACCGAGGCGCTGGCGCTGGCGATGCTCGCGCTGGTGGGGCTGGGGAACGCGCTCATCGACGTCCCCCTCTACACGCTGCCGGCCCGCCTCGCCGAGGATGCCGTCCTCGCCCGGGTGTTCGGCGTCTTCGAGAGCCTCGTGGCTCTGTGCGTGGGGTTGGGAGCCATCGTCGCGCCCGCCCTGATCGGCCTGGTGGGAGTCCGGGGCGCCCTCGCTGTGGTCGGCCTGATCCTCCCCAGCTTCGCCCTGACCACCTGGCGGCGGCTGGTCGCCCTCGACCGACGCCTGGTCGTTCGCGACGAGGAGCTCGCCGTGCTCCGGCACACGGCCATGCTCGGCCTGCTCCCCGTCCCGACGATCGAACACCTCGCCTCCCGGCTGCGCAAGCGCCGCCTCCCCGCCAGGACGACCGTCTTCGAGGAGGGCGACCGGGGGGACGCCTTCTACGTCGTCGCCGAAGGGCGGGCCGAGGTTGTCGGCGACGGAGTCGTCGTCCGCACGCTCGGTCCGGGCGACGCCTTCGGGGAGATCGCCCTGCTCTACGACCTCCCCCGCACGGCCACGGTCCGGGCCGGGACGGACCTCACCGTCTTCGAGCTCGGGCGGGACACCTTCCTCGCTGCAGTGACCGGCTACCGGACGACCACCGACGCGGCGTACGCCGCGGCCGCCAGCCACCTGGCGAACTACCGCCCACCCGGTCTCACGATCTGAGCGAGGTCCTTCGGTCGCTGTCCGTGGAGCCACATTGGAGTGACGGCGTTCGGGTCGCGGCCACCACGGCGCCGCGAGCCTGGCTCGACCGGCGGAGAGCGCAACAGGACGACGAGGCCGGCCGGCGCTCTTACTACAGCGCCCGCCGGCCCCACTCGTGCCAAGGGTCAGATCTGGACGGCGATGAAGTAGAAGTCGGATTCGGTGCGCCTCTCCGTCGTTTCGGTGTTCCAGATCTGGACCTTGAACGTGGCCGACCCGTCGGCAACTGGGACCCCGGGGCCCGGCGCTTCCGGGATGACGATCGCCGTGTGCCCCGAGAAGTTCACGGGCGTGACCGTCATCGCAGGAGGGTGGCTCGCGTTCCAGGTTCCGGGCGGGAAGATGACGTCGTAGACGACGCCCCATGGATCGTCCCTGTGCTTGTTGACGGTGAAGCCGAAGCCGACGGCGCTGCCGTCAACGCCGTACACGAAGCCGGCGATGGTCTTCGCTCCCTGACCGGCGGGACCCTCGGGACCGGCGGGACCCGGAGGCCCAGGGAGACCCTGGGGGCCAGCCGGACCCGGAGAACCGGCCTGGCTCCAGCTCAGGGGGACTTCCTGTGTCCGGCATGAGGAGGTGGCCGAGTCCACGACGCGCAGGGCCCCGTTCTCCTTCTGGTAGCAGGCGTGGATCTCCCCGTTCGGGTCGGGGATGCCGGCCCACGCCAGCCCACCGCCCACGGCGATGACCGAGATCGCCACGATCACCGCTCCCGCTCTCGACCACCTGTTGCGTCGGGGCGCAGCTGCGGACGGTCCGTTCCCGACTGGACTCGGGACTTCAAACTCTCTCTTCATGACTTCCTCCCTTTCGCGGCATGTGTTCATTGGGCCTCGATGCCGACCGGGCGACAAGGGTGGAGGTACGCCCGTCTCGTTCGTGCGTGCACGGCCTTCCGAGGGCGGTCTTCACCCATCGCCGCAGCCAGCCGGTGGGTCGGGGCCGGTGACGCACCCCTTCGGGCCTCTCGGCGCGCAGGACCTCGGCGGGTCGGATGGCGGCAGCCCGCCGGGCCGGAAGCACCGCCATCAGGTTGGCGACGAGGATCGCCTCCGCCCCGCCTGCCGCCTCATTGGACATGGACTTGCCTTCTTCTTCGTCCTCGGGTAACTTACGAACGTCAGTTCGAGAGGTCCTGAACCTCTCCTCGGTCAGTCCGCATGGCCCTTGGAAGAGTCCGCCATGTGCGACACGCTTGTGGAGCTCCGGGGTGCGGTGAGCCGCTATGCGGCCGGCTTCGATGTCGCCCTGCTGTCGGGCCCTCAGGCCGAGGCGGCGGTCGAAGCGGCCACAGCCCTCGAGCGGATGGCCGGGGTGATCAAGGCCAAGGCCGCCGCCCGCGGTGCCGAGGTGCGGTCCTGGAAGGACGCCGGAGAGCGCTCGGCCGCCTCACACCTGGCCCGCAGACAGGGCAGCACGGTTGGCCAGGCGGCCGACGCCATCGCCACCGCCAAGCGTCTGGAGAACCTGCCCGCGCTCGATACCGCCGCCCGATCGGGTGAGCTGTCCGCCGCCCAGACCGCAGCCATCGCCGACGCTGCCAGCGCCGATCCCTCCGCTGAAGCCCGCCTGGTGGCCAAGGCCAAGAGCGCTTCGCTGGCCGAGCTCCGTGAGGAGTGCGCCCGCACGAAGGCGACGGCGTGTGCCGACCTGGAGGCCCGCCGGCGCGAGATCCACGAGCGCCGCAGCCTTCGCGGCTGGACCGACGCCGACGGCGTGTGGCACCTGCACATGCGCCACAATCCCGAGGTGGGGGCGCAATTCATGGCCGCCCTGTTGCCGGTGCGAGATCGGCTGTTCAACCAGGCCCGAGCCGAGGGGCGGTGTGAGCCACTGGAGGCCTACGCCGCCGACGCCCTGGTAGAGACGGTGCGCCCGAAGGCGGCCACGGAGGCGAACGGCAACCACCACACGCCCGCTCGGCCCGGCGTAAAGATCATCGCTCGAGTCGACCTCCCGGCGCTGCTGCGCGGCTACCCCGTCGAAGGGGAGATGTGTGAGATCGCCGGGTTCGGACCGGTGGCGGCGTCAGCCATCCGCGACCTCATCGACACCGCCGACCCCTTCTTGGCCGCGGTGGCGACGGCCGGGGAGTCGGTGGTGGGGGTGGCCCATCTCAGGCGGCGCCCCCGGGCCACCCAGCGGACGGCACTGGAGTGGCTGTACCCCAGGTGTGCGGTCGATGGCTGCAGCGCCACCACCTTCTTGGAGACCGATCATCGAGTGGCGTGGGCGGAGAGCCACCTCACCGTCTTCGACCTCCTCGACCGATTGTGCAGCCACCACCACGACCGCAAGACGCTCGACGGGTGGGCCCTGGTCGAGGGGCGGGGCAAGCGGGCCTTCGTACCGCCCGAAGACCCTCGCCACCCGCGCCACAGCAGGCGAACACACGACCCACCGGGGGCGGCGACCGGCTGCACAGTTCGGCCCCGAGCCTGAAGAGGACAGCGGCGCGCCCTACTCGGCGCGCAGCACTTCGGCGGGGCGGAGGCGGGCGGCCCGGCGTGCCGGCGGAGCGGCCAGGGCGGCGGCGGCCACCAGCGCGGCGGGGACGGCCATGAGGATCACGTCGGCAACGGCCGTCCTCACGGCGCCGGGGCCTGGCCTCCGGTCGGGACGGGTACCCGTCCCGACACTCTCGTACCGCGGCCAGGTGCCGACTGGACCCCGAAGCTCCCCCCGATCGCACCCACCCGGTCGCCCATGTTGACGAACCCGGCGCCCGGCGTCTCCCGCCGCGAGGGGTCGAAGCCGACGCCGTCGTCGGCCACCTCGAAGAGGAGAGCGCCCTCCTCCTCCCACACCCGGACCGCGATCGTCGCCCCCTCGCCGGCGTGCTTCCCGGCGTTCTGCATGGCCTCCAGGCAGCAGAAGTAGACGGCCGCCTCGACCTCAGGGGGGTAGCGGCCGATCCCGTCGGCCACCACGTCGGTGGGAAGGGCGGCCCGGCCGCCAGCGGCGGAGAGGGCCTCGGGCAGGCCCCGGTCCACCAGCAGCGGCGGGTAGATCCCGTGGGCCAGGTTGCGCAGCTCCTGCACCGCGTCCTGGAGGTCGTTCCCGAGCTGCTCGAGCATCTCTTTGGCGGTGTCGGGGTCGCTCTCGGCGATCTGGCGGGCCAGGCGCAGGTTGACGGCCAGCGCCACCAGGTGCTGCTGGGCCCCGTCGTGGAGGTTCCGCTCGATCTGGCGGCGGGCGGCGTCGGACGCGGCGACGATGCGGGCGCGGGAGGCGCGCAGTTCCTCGGCCTGGCGGCGGACCTCGTCGAGCGACGACTGCAGCGCCGAGTCGAGCTGGACGTTGTGCAGGGCGAGCCCCACCTGGCGGGCCAGCTCGGTGAGGATCTGCTCCTCCTCCTCCTTGAAGGCCTCGCCGGTCGCTGGCCGTACGGCGACGATGAGCCCGAGAAGGTGCCCGGAGTGGGTGATGGGCGTCACCCGTAGGACGGCGTCCTCCCGGCCGTGCAGCAACGAGGCGAGCCAGACCTTCGCCCACGCCGGTCCGGACACGCCGGCGCGGGCCACGACCGCCTCCTCCTCGGGCCCGAGGGAGAGGCGGATGACGGGCGAGTCGGGGACGGAGACCGTCCGCTCGAGCTGACCGCCCGATCCCGTCCAGACCTCGGCGGCGGACAACGAAAGCGTCTTCCGCAGCGACTCGGCGACCTGCAACAGCAGCTCGTCGAGGGGGATGGCTCGGGACAGGCGACTGCCGAAGGTCTTGAGGACCTGGTCGGGTGCCTCGCGCTCGCCGTAGACGAGGCGGTTCGAGAACCGGGCCAGGCGCTCCCGGGTGGGCAGGTACAGCAGGGCGGCAACCGCGGCGGCCAGCATCGAGAGCGCGAGCAGCGGCCGCTCGTCGTCGGTCGGGACGCGGCCAAGGCCCAGCACGATGAGCAGGTACACGCCCACGACCACCGCGCTGAGCCCGGCGAGGGAGACGGTATGGGCCAGAAGGACGTCGACCCGGCCGATGAGCTTCGGCGAGGAGCCGAGGGAGAGGGCAACGGGGATCGGCAGGGTGGCGGCGGCGGCGATGGCGCCGCCCTCGTCGGGCCAGCCCGACAGCACGCGCACGGCCAGGGCCACCAGCGTGACCTCGGCGCCTACGGCAACGGCCCACCCGAACCACTGCATCCGTTGCCGCTCCACTCCTACCGCCCGCCGGTAGCGCCGGTTGGAGCCGCCGAGCCCGACGACGGCAGCCGCCATCCCCTCGACGACGACCGGCCACAGGGGGAGCGAGGGGTGCTGGGCCCACAGGAGGAGACCGGTGACGGCTCCGACCGCGTACCCCATCCTGACCACCGTCCGCCCCACGCCACACACCCCGTCTGGGAGCGTCAGCAGCAGGTGCATGCCCGCGGCCGGGAGCAACCCGAGGGCCATGGCCCGGGCGAGGAAGGCTCCGTCGACGATGCCACCGGGGAGATCACGGCCGTCGGCGTCGGCCCACACCACGGCGGCAGCGAGAGCGGCGAAGGCTCCCAGGAGGGAGGCGGCCACGATGAGGCGGCCCTGAGGCTCGTGGGGGCGACGGGTCGAGATCACGCCGCCGGTGACCGCCCACGCGGTGACGAGCAGGGCCTGGACGACCGCCGTTCCGC
>DASZJY010000115.1:0-3636 GCA_035947635.1 Acidimicrobiales bacterium
GCGGGGGGGCGGCGGGCCCGCCCCGGGGGCCGGACATGGAGACCGCCGTCGACCTCGACTTCGTCAACGCCGTGTTCGGCACCCGCACGACGGTGAAGCTCCGCCTTCCCGTCGCCTGCTCGATCTGCTCGGGCTCGGGCGCCCGTCCTGGCACCTCGCCCGACACCTGTCAGATGTGCAACGGCGCAGGCGAGGTACGCCAGGTGCGCCAGTCGATCCTCGGCCAGATGGTCACCTCGGGGCCGTGCCGGCGCTGCGGCGGCCTGGGCCTGGAGGTGCGCGACCCCTGCCCCGACTGCCGAGGCGAGGGCCGCCGCACCGAGGAGCGGTCGTTCACCGTCGAGGTCCCCGCCGGGGTGGACAACGGCAGCACCCTGCGCTCACCCGGATGGGGCGGCGCCGGCCCCCGGGGCGGTCCCAACGGCGACCTCTACGTGCACCTGCGGGTGCGCCCCGACCCCCGCTTCGCCCGCCAGGGCCAGGACCTCGTGCACATTCTGCACCTGCCCGCGACGCAGGCCGCCCTGGGCACCGAGATGCGGTTCGAGACCCTCGACGGCACCGAAGACCTGGTGATCCCCAAGGGCACCCAGACGGGGCGGGTGTTCCGGCTCAAGGGCAGGGGCGTCCCCCACGTGGACGGCCGAGGCCGGGGCGACCTGCTGGTGCAGGTGGTGGTCGACACACCCACCGACCTCACGTCGGAGCAGGAGGAGCTGGTGCGGCGCCTGGCGGCGGAGCGGGGGGAGCAGGTCTCGCCGCCCGAGACAGGCCTGCGGGCGCGCATCCGCTCCGCCTTCAAGTAGGCGGTCCACCACGCCGCCGGGTCGGTCCGCGGCCCACGTCTTCGTGGCCGACCTCGACCATCCTGCGCTGGACCCCGACGACCGCCACCACCTCGAACGGGTGCTCCGGCTGCGCCGCAGCGAGGAGATCACCGTCTGCGACGGGCAGGGCGGATGGCGGCCCTGCCGCCTCGGGCCCGAGCTCGAGCCGGTGGGCCAGGTGGCACGCGACCCCCGGCCGTCGCCGGCGGTGGAAGTCGCCTTCGCCCTGGTCAAGGGTGAACGGCCCGAATGGGTCGTGCAGAAGCTGACCGAGCTGGGCGCCGACCGCATGGTGCCGTTCGGCGCCGCCCGGTCGGTGGTGCGCTGGGACGCCGAGCGAGCGGCCCGCCAGGTGGAGCGGCTGCGGCGGGTCGCCCGCGAGGCGGCCGGCCAGTGCCGGCGCACGTGGCTGCCGGCGGTGGAGGAGGTGGCGACCTTCGACCAGGTCGCCGCCCGGCCGGGCGCGGTGCTGGCCGACCGTGAGGGCTCGCCGCCGTGGCTGGCCGGGGGGCCCGTGCTGGTCGGGCCCGAGGGAGGGTGGGACGACGGCGAGCTGGCCCTCGGCCTGCCCCGCATGGCCCTCGGGCCCCACGTGCTGCGGGCGGAGACGGCGGCCGTGGCGGTGGGCGCCCTCTTGGCGGCGCTCCGTGCCGGGCTGGTCGCGCCCAGAAGCGGTTAACCGCGAGGCGCGGTCTGGCGTACACTGTCCGCGCTGGTCGTCCTCCGGACGCAGAAAGGGGGCAACGGAGGTGAGCGAGCAGTCCCCGAACCTCACGCGTGCGTACGCGCACCAGGTCGGACAACGCCTCCGCGCCATCCGCCGCCAGAAGGGCCTTTCGCTGCAGGAGGTGGAGTCCACCTCCGACCAGGAGTTCAAGGCGTCGGTGCTGGGCGCCTACGAGCGGGGCGAGCGGGTGATCTCGGTGTCCCGGCTCCAGCGCCTGGCCGGGCTCTACAACGTGCCCGTCGACCAGCTCCTGCCCCCGCCGGGCGACGTCGGCGCGGCCGTCGACGTGGCCACCGCCGAGGCGGTCGGTTCGAGGTCGACCTCGGCCCAGGAGAAGGTGACGTTCGACCTGGCCCGCCTCGAGCAGGTGGCCGAGCCCGAGCTGGAGATGCTCAACCGCTATCTCAAGGCCATCATGGTCCAGCGCCAGGATTTCAACGGCCGCATGCTCACCATCCGCACCGACGACATCCGGGCCATCTCCGGGCTCCTCGGCATCGAGCCCTCCGAGCTCGTCGCCCGCCTCGACGCCCACCACCTCCGGGTCTCCAACCGCGCCGTCCTGGCCGAAGCCTGACCCCCTACCCCGCATTGGGTCAGGAAAAGTGCGCATTCTCGCGCTCTCAGCGGGCCAGAACGAGGCCTACGGCGGCGGCACAGTGAAGACCTGGCCGGGGAAGATCAGGTCGGGGTTGTCCCGGTCGGCCAAGGCGCCCCGGTTCGCCTCGATCAGGCGGTTCCAGTAGGGCACGACCTCGCTCGGGGTGGCGTCCCGGCCGAGGCTCTCGTCCAGCACCGCCTCGGCGATCGACCAAAAGCACTGGCCCGGTTGCACCGTCCATGTGCGGTCGTCAGCGGCGGGGACGGGCGCGGGGGTGGGCCCGGGCTCGGCTTCGGTGGGCGGCGGCAGCTGGCGCATGGTGATCGTGGGTGCGGTGGTGCTCGACGTGGCGCTGTCGGCCACGGCCGGTGCGTCGTGGCGGTCGGCTGCCGCCACCGCCGGGTTGGCCACCCCGGCGCCGAGACTCACGGTGACGGTGGCGGCCAAGAGCCGGCGCAGCGGCGGCACGGTCAGGCGGTCGAGGGCGGCGACCAGCCGCCGGCGTGAAGCGAGACGGGCAAGCGCGCCGGCCACGCCGACGGCGACGACGTACCACCCCACGCCGAGGGCGGCGAGGCGAACCACGGCGAAGGCGGCGACGACGGGGTCCTGTCCCTCCAGCCACGCGCTCCACCCCGACGGCGCTGTCAGCGGGGGCGGCGCCAACGGGCCCCGACCGGCGAGATGCAGCGCGCCGAGGGCGGCGACCACGCCAAGCGCCCAGAGCACCAGCCGTTCTCTGGACGCTTGCCCACCCACACGGTGGCGAGCCGTCGAGGAAACCTCCGGTGAGGTCACGGACGGGGGACCCGTACGGGCGGCCCGCCCGTGCGCTCGACCAGCAGCTCGGGGCAGCCGTCGGCGTCGAGGTCGGAGGGCCGGAGGGCGAACGCCCCGTCGACCCGAGCCCGCGCGGTAGCGGCCACGTCCTGGCCGGGACTCGCCCAGCCGTCGAACACGAACACGTCACCCGTCCCCGGCCGCAGGAGCGCCAGGGTGCTCATCCCCCGGCAGGCCCAGTCGCCGGTGACGACCAGGTCGCCCGGACGGCCGACCGACCACCTCCCGCCGCCCGCCTCGACGATGCCGTCGGCCCAGCGGAGGGCCTCGGGGCAGCCGTCGCCGTCGGTGTCGGCGGACAGCGGGGCGGTTACCTCCGGGCACACGCGGGCGGGGGCGGTCGTCATCGGCGCACCACGCGTGGGCGCAGTCGTCGAGGGAGGGAGCGGTGTGGACGTGGCCGTGGCCGTGGACGTGGCCACCGGCGCGGGCGGCTCCGGTGAGGCCGGTGACATCGGGCGCCCGGTCGTCAGCACGGCCAAGCCGACGACGGCGACGGCCACCATCGCCGTGCCGGCGAGGAGCCACGGGCGCCGGCTCGCAGACGCGGGCGTCACCGCCGGCCGCCGCAGGCGCAGCCGAGGCTCGGCGGTCGGCGCCTCGGCGACGCTCGCAGGATCGGCGGTCGGCCGGCGAGGGAG
>DASZJY010000116.1:0-7011 GCA_035947635.1 Acidimicrobiales bacterium
CCGGTGCCGACCCAACCCGTGGCCGCTCGACGAGGAGGTGGCCGCCGCCGCGGCCCACACGGCGCCGCTGGCACCACCGCCGGACCGGCCGGCCTAGATGCCCTCCTTGCGGGCCCGCATGATCAGGGTCCGGGGGACGTAGCGGAAGGTCTCCCGCCAGGTGGCGCTGCCCACGTCGCGGTGGGGCTCCGGCTCGAGGATGACGTCGACGCGGAAGTTGGCCCGGCTCAGACCTGTGAACAGCTCGGAGATCGTGTGGTGGTAGCCGAAGTACGGCGGCCGGTCGGACTCGAGTTCGATGCGACTGTCGTCGAAGTAGGAGCGCCGGACGAGGAGCGGCTCCTCGGCGTCGTCGACGATCATGTCGTAGGCCGGGTGGGGCACCGAGAAGGCCAGCGAACAACCGGGCTTGAGCACCCGGTGGACCTGGCGGAACACCCGGTTGATGTCCTCCACGAGGTTCAGGGCGTAGGCGGAGAACACGGCGTCGATCGTGTCCGCTCGAGCGAAGGCGAGGTCACCCAGGTCGCCCTCGTGCAGCTCGATCTTCACTCCGGCCCGCTCCGACAGCCGCCGGGCCGCGGTCAGGTGGTCGGGCGAGAAGTCCACCCCGATCGCCCGGGCGCCCTGGCGGGCCAGGGCGACGCTGCCCAGCCCCGAGCCGCAGCCCAGCTCGAGCACCCGCTTGTCGGTGACGTTCCCGAGCAGCCGGTAGTCGGCCTCGGTGCCGATGTCGGGGCCGTAGCGCAGGACGTCGGCCTCGGCCGGGTCGGTGACCCGCTGACGGTTCCACGAGAGAGCGGTCGACACGGCCACCCCCGAATCTTGCCCTACGGGCGCCGCCAGGGGCGGGACCGTGGGGCGCGCCCGGGGCCGGGAGTCGCCGCACTCGTGGGGGTGGAGCGCCCGACCGGACGCCGTCAGTCCCCGTCTTCGAGGATGGAGAGGATGTTGCCGGCAGGGTCCTTGAACCAGGCGATGTTCGGTCCGGGCCCCCGGAGGATGCCTCTCTCGTCGGTCTTGACCGGGCCGTCGTCGTACGTCTCGAAGCGCACCCCGCGGCTCGTGAGCTCGTCGACGGCCGCCTCGATGTCCTCGACGGGGAGGTTGAGGACGGTGAACGTGGCGGGGGTGTGGTCGGGCTTGGGGTAGAGCAGCACCCGGCTCCCGCCGGGGAGGCGCAGGTCGAGGAGCCCCTGCATCTCGGGGACGTCGGAGACCTCGAGGCCGAGCGTCTGGCCGTAGAACCGCTTGGCCGCCTCGACGTCGTCGACTGAGTAGCTGCTGAACGCGCCGGTGTCCTTGAACATGAGCCCTCCTCGTTCGTCTCCAGTGAGACGCTACGGCGACGGAGAAGTCATCGGCCCGAGCGGCTGCGGTACGGTCGCCGACCAGTCACCGGGAGGGGAGAGGCGGATGGCGATCATGGTGATCATCGAGTGGGAGGGCTTGACGCCCGAGCAGTACGACCAGCTGCGGGCGGCGGTCGGCTGGCTCGACGATGCACCGGTGGGAGGACGTTGCCACGTCGTCGCGTTCGGTGACGACGGCGTGCGGATGACCGACGTCTGGGACTCCGCCGAGGATCTGCAGAACTTCGTCGAAGGCAGGCTCATGCCCGAGGTGCACAACCTCGGCCTGCCCGACCAGGCGCGGTTGACGGTGCTGCCCCTCCACGAGCTCTCCCTGCCGGAGGGCGACCAGATCCTGGCGACCTGACCGGCCCGCCCCGCCACGCGTCCCCGGGCACCGCGGCGTCAGATACGCCCGCCTTGAGAGAATCTCGGACGCGCCGCCGTCACCGGCGCGGAAGGGAGACGCCATGGGACAGCCCGTCGTGCACTTCGAGGTCGTCGGAAAGGACGGCCCCGCGCTGCAGTCCTTCTACTCCGAGCTCTTCGGTTGGAAGCTCGACACGAACAATCCCATGGGCTACGGGGTCGTGGGTCGGGAGGACAACGTCAACTCCGACGGCGTGGGGATCGGCGGCGGCGTCGGCCAGGGCCCCGAGGGCTACCCGGGCCACGTCACGTTCTACGTCGAGGTGCCCGACGTCGAGGCCGCCCTGGCCCAGGCCGAGAGCCTCGGCGGTACGCGGATGATGGGCCCCGACGAGGTCATGGAGGGCCTGGTGATCGGCTTGTTCACCGATCCCGAGGGCCACACCGTCGGCCTGGTCAAGTCGGGGGGTTAGCCGGCGCGGGCGCTTCGCCCGGCTCCGGGTGGGCACGCCGGATCATCTCCGCGCTGATGACGATGACCCACACGGCCAGCAGCAGGGCGGCGATGAACGCGAGCAACGGGATCGTCGTGAGGCTGAGGACGGTGATCGCCACCCCGACCCAGAGGAGCCAGCGGGGGAACACGGCCGTCTGCCTGATCATGAGCCCGGCGGCGAGCGTGGTGGCACCGGCGGCGATCATTGCTGCGAGGAAGATGCCGCCGGCGAGGCCGCTCAACGTGAGCGCCAACCCGGGATCGGGCTGGTAGCCGCCGCTCTCGGAGAAGTTGAGGATGATCCCGACGACGTTGTCGACGAGGTGCTCCAGGGTGCCGAGCACGAAGAAGCTGGCGCCACCGAGGGCCACCACGATCGAGGGCGTGGTGGTGGCGGTCGTCGTGCGCAGGGCGCTCCACAGGCCGCCGACGAACCACAGGAAGGCGAACTGGCCGACGAGGCCGAGGACGGCGGCGAGGGCGGCGCGGCTGTAGTTGTCTTCGTCGGCGAAGAAGAGGGCGAACCGCTCGGTGGCGTCACCCGTCTCCGTGCTCGGGACATCGCCCTGCACCAACTGCGCCGCGAACGCCAGCACGACGAAGGCGACGCCGGCCACGCCGGCCCAACGCCTCATCGCCGGCCGAGTCTACTGACCTTCGGCGACGAACTCCTCGACCAGGCGGTGGGCCTCGTCGTCGTGGTACTGGACCGGAGGGGACTTCATGAAGTAGGCGGACGGCCCGAGGAGGGGTCCGCCGATCCCTCGGTCCATCGCGAGCTTGGCGCAGCGGACGGCGTCGATGATGACGCCGGCGGAGTTGGGCGAGTCCCAGACCTCGAGCTTGAGCTCGACGTTGAGGGGCACGTCACCGAAGTTGCGGCCCTCCAGGCGGATGTAGGCCCACTTGCGGTCGTCGAGCCAGGGCACGTGGTCGCTGGGACCGATGTGGACGTGCTCGGCGTCGATGCCGTTTTCGACCTGGCTCGTGACCGACTGCGTCTTGCTGACCTTCTTGGAGAGCAGACGCTCGCGCTCGAGCATGTTCTTGAAGTCCATGTTGCCGCCGAAGTTGAGCTGGTAGGTGCGGTCGAGCACCAGGCCACGGTCCTCGAACAGGCGGGCGAGCATGCGGTGGACGATGGTTGCGCCCACCTGGCTCTTGATGTCGTCACCCACGATGGGAATGCCGGCGTCGGTGAACCGGGCCGCCCACTCGGGGTCGGAGGCGATGAAGACGGGGATGGCGTTGACGAACGCCACCCCGGCGTCGAGGCAGGCCCGGGCGTAGTGCTTCTGGGCCTCCTCGGATCCAACGGGGAGGTAGGAAACGAGGACGTCGGCCCCGCTGGCCCGAAGCACCTCGGCGACGTCGACCGGCTCGGCCGGCGACTCCT
Source organism: Acidimicrobiales bacterium (assembly GCA_035947635.1). GTDB lineage: Bacteria > Actinomycetota > Acidimicrobiia > Acidimicrobiales > AC-14 > DASZJY01. The sequence goes on from DASZJY010000116.1 coordinate 3,614, forward strand.
CGATGGTTTGGCGGTAGAAGCGACCGAGGCCGTCGAGGGTGGGGCCCCGCTGGACCTGAACGCCCAGCTCCCCGACCGAGGCGAACTTCACGGTGTTGTTCTCTCCCGAGAAGATGGCCTTGGTCACGTCGAGGCCGACTTTGGCGGCGTCGACGTCGAAGGCGGCGACGACCTCGACGTCGCCCACGTGGTAGCCGCCGAGGACGACGTGCATCAGGCCGGGGACGCTCTCATCGGGGTCGGCGTTCCGGTAGTACTCGATGCCTTGGACGAGCGAGCTGGCGCAGTTGCCCACGCCGGCGATGGCCAGCCGCACGGAGCGGCTGGCGTGTGGGGTGCTCACGAGGCGTGACCTCCCTGGGTCTCTCGAAAGTTGAGGCGTTCTCTGGCGATCAGGCTGTCGAGCCACGAGATGTCCCGCTCGGTGGCCTCGGTGCCGTGCTCGATGAGTGATTGGGTGTAGGCGTCCATGCGCTCCCGGCGGGTCCGGAACGTCGTGCGGGCGCGGGCGAGGCGCTCCACGAGCTGGGCCCGTCGCCGCTCCAGCAGCCCGAGGCGGGCTTCGGGCCGGAGATGGCGGCAGAAGGCGAGGCGGAGGACGAACGTGCGGTCGTCGTCGACCGGGGTCTCCGACTCCAGCAGCTGCTCGAAGAGGCGTTCCCCGGCAGGGGTGATGCGGTAGACCTTGCGGCCCCTCGGCGATCGGGTGGTTTGGCGACGGCCAGCCGCCCGGCGGGCCCGGAAGGCCGCCGTCTCGCCGGTGATGCTGCCGGTCATGGGGATCGTGGGAGCGAGGTCGGCTTCGACACGAGGTGCGGTGGTCTCGACCGCACCTGCCCGCTCGAGGCGACCGAGGGCGGGGTAGAGCGAGCCGAACGACACGCTCGAAAGAGGGCCGAGGGACTCTCCCAGGCGCTTCTTCAGTTCGTAGCCGTGGAGGTCCTGCTCTTTGAGCAACCCCAGGATGGCCAGCTCCAGCACCTGCGCTCCTTGCGCGTCGCGATATATCGAAGCGATATATCGACGTCAAGTATCGCGACGACCCGAGCCGACGTCAAGCGAGCCCCCGCCTTGGACCGACGGTGATCCGACCACGATCCCGCTAGCGTGGGCGCCCGTGAGCTTTCGGCCCGAATCGATCCGGGGCCTGAGTCCGGCCGCCACGCCCGGCCAGATCGACTATCGGTTGGTCCGCAAGCGCACGATCGACGAGTTCCACCGGGGCCGGCTCTCGCGCCTCGACGTGTGCGACGCCCACCCCGAGCTCCTGCGGGCGGCACGCAATGTGGGCGAGACCCGCAGTGAGCCGTGCCCGATCTGTGAGGACGCAGGGGTGGCGCTGGTGTCCTACGCCTTCGGCCCGCGCCTGCCCGCCCACGGCCGCTGCATCACGACCGCCAAGGAGCTGGCCCGCCTCGACCGGCGCACCGACGACGTCACCTGCTACGTCGTCGAGGTGTGCCCGGGGTGCTCCTGGAACCACCTCGTGCGGACGTTCCCCGTCGGCGGCCGCAGATCCTGAGGGCCCGGCTGGTCGGGTGAGAGGGGGCCGCTGGCCCACGGTGGCGGATCTCGGCGATCCGGCCGACCGCCAACGTCTCCTCCGGCTGGGTCTGGCCACCGCGGTGGCGGCCATGGTGGCGACCTCCACCGGTGACGTGCTCGTCGTGAGCGTGGCCCTGGCGTTGCTGGCGGCCGACGCCGTGGTCGGGGCGACAGCGTTCCTTGCCGGCCTCGCCACCGTCGCCCGCTGGAGCTCGTCGTCGATCGGGGCACTGGCAGGCGGGCAGGCCGTGGTGGGGGCGGCAGGCTGGACAGGCCCGTGGCCGAGCGTGGTGTCGTCGTGGGTCGCCGCCGTGGCCCTCGTGCTCGTGTGCCCACGGGGCCGCGCCGCGCCCGTGGCCTTCGGGTTGCTGGCGGCCGCCCTGGTGGCCGGTCCCGCCGTCGGTGGATCGTTCGGAAACCTCGCCGTCCGCGTGGCGGCGTCGGCGGTGGCAGTGGCCGCCGCCGTGCTGTTCGCCCACAGGACCCCCCGCCGACTCTCCCGCCCACTCGCGGTGGAGATGGCCGCCCTCGCCCTCCTCGTCGTGCTGGCCCCCCAACCATGAGGATCGTGAGTGAGCACGGCGAGCGGGGGCGCCGGGACCTGCCTCTCGCTGGCCCCCCGCGGTGGCCGGCGGGCCCTCGGGGCGAGCCGGGCGCAGCTCACCGGCAGAGACCGTGAGCGAGCTCGCGGGGGCCGGTCTCTTCGTGGCGCTGGCGGCGCCCGCGCTGGCTGTGCTGGTGGTGGTGCTGGCCCGGTCGCCGTGGGCCGAGCACCGCACGTTGCAGACGGGGGCGATGGTGTCGGCGGCGGCCTGGGTGGTGGTGCTGCTCGCCGGTGCCCGCGGGCGGGTGGCGCTGCTCCACCTGACCCCACTCGTGGCCGCCGGTGGCTGCGGGGCGGCTGTGGTGGCGGGCGCCGTCCTCGACAGCGAGCGGGCGAGCCGCCGGTCGCTGGTCGGGACCGGTGTGGCCCTCGCCCTGGTCTGCCTCGCTCTGGCCGGAGGTCGCCAGGGCGTCCACGTCGTGGTCCTGGCCGGAGGTCTGGCGCTGGCTGCGGTCGTGGCGGTGGACGCCGCTCCTCCCAAGGACCGGGCCGCCCCCGCCCTCCTGGCCCTACTGGCGACGGTGGCCGCCCTCGTCGGGACCGGTGCCCTCCTTGTGGGCGACGATCGGTGGGACCTCCCGGAGACGGGGACGGTGTCGCGCGCGGCGGTCGTCGCCCTCGTCGGCGCCGCCGCCCTCTGGACGCTCGCCGGGACGGTCCGTCATCGGCGGTCGACCGCGCTCCTCCTTCCTGGAGGGCTCGTCCTCGGCCTGGCCGCCGCACCGCTCCGCGGCGGGGACGACGACGTGTCCCTGCTTGCCGTCGTCCTGGGAGCCGCCGCCGTCGCCGCTGCTTTCGCCGGCCGCGGCCCCATGGCGCTGGCGCTGCTCGCCTTGGCCGCCGCCTGCGCCTCGCCCGGGCTGGCCCCCTCCTCCCGTCTCCTTGCCGCCGCCGCCGTCCTCGTGGCGGCCTGCGGCGACCGCCCCGTCGCTCTTCTCACCGCCCTCCCCGGTGGGGTGGCCCTGGCCGCAGGGGTGGTCGAGGACGGCGGGTGGCCGGCGGCCGTCGTCGCCGCTGCCGGCATCGCCCTGGCCCCCCTGCTCAGCCGTACCCTCCTCGTCCTCGACGAGGGCGAGGCGACCTCGGGCCCGGCGACGCGCGGCCTGGTGCCCGCCGCCCTGGCTGGGGCCTGGCTCGTGGTCCTCCCCGGATCGTGGGCGTGGACAGGGGCGGAGCTGGGTCACTACGACCGGGGCATGACCCGGGGGCTGGGGGCCGCCGTGGTGGCGGTGGCCGTGGCCACGCTCGC
>DASZJY010000117.1:0-2962 GCA_035947635.1 Acidimicrobiales bacterium
TGCCCGCCGACTACGACGGCGACGGCCGGACCGACTACGCCGTCTACCGGCCGTCGTCGAACCACTGGTACGTGAACACGGCCACGGGCGCCTACCGGTCGCAGTACTGGGGGATGGCGGGCGACGTCCCCGTGCCGGGCGACTACGACGGCGACGGCAAGGCCGACTACGCGGTCTACCGCCCGTCGAACGGCACCTGGTACGTGCTCACGGCCAGCGGCGTGAGCCGGGGTCAGTACTGGGGCGCTCCGGGCGACGTTCCCGTCCCGGCCGACTACGACGGCGACGGGACGGCCGACCACGCCGTGTACCGCCCGGCGAACGGCATGTGGTACGTCCTCACCGCCTCCGGCGCCGTCCGCAGCCAGTACTGGGGCGCCCCCGGTGACGTTCCCGTCCCGGCCGACTACGACGGCGACGGCAAGGCCGACCACGCCGTGTTCCGCCCGCCGACCGGCAGCTGGTACTCGCACCTGAGCAGCGGGCGCGACACGAGCGGACAGCAGGGTGCGTCGGGCGACCAGCCCGCCGGCCTTCCCTACGCCGTCTGGACCGCCTACTTCAAAGCCGCCCGCTGACCCTTCAGGGCAACAACAGGCACAGGTCACCGAACTCGTGCCACAGGTAGCCCTGGTCCAGGGCCTCCCGGTAGCAGCGTTCGAGCAGGTCCCGGCCCGCCACCGCCTCGAGGAGCCGGAGGTGCGAGGCCTCGGGCTCGTGCCATCCGGTGAGGAGGCCGTCGACGAGGCGGACACCGCGCTCGGGCCCGATGACGAGCTCGGTCCAGCCCTCGCCCGCGCGGGCCCGGCCCGAGGCGTCGGCCACCGTCTCCAAGGCCCGGACCACGCTCGTCCCCACCGCGACCACCCTGCCTCCCCCCTCCCGGGTGGCGTTCAGCCAACGGGCGGTGGCGGGCGGGACGCGGAACCGCTCGGGAGCGGGCGCCTCGTGGGCCTCGGGTGACGACACGCCGCTGTGCAGGACGACGGGTGCCACCCCGACGCCGCGCGCCACGAGGGCGGTGACGATCTCGGGCGTGAACGCCCGCCCGGCACTCGGCATCTCGGCGCTGCCGTCCTCGGTGGCGTACACGGTGCGGTAGGCGGCGAGCGGCCACGGCCGGCGCACGTGGCTGTAGCGGACGGGAGCGCCGTGGGCCGAGAGGTAGGCGGGCAGAGGCAGGGGCACGTCGAGGTCGGCCACCCACAGGCGATGGCCGGCCGGCTCCCACGGCCGCACGATGCGCAACGCGCCACCACCCCGAAGGCCGAGCGTCTCGCCCGCCCGAGCGTCGGGGAAGGGGCGGCTCCCCACCCCCGACGGCACCCGGAGCTCCACGAGCCAGCGGCCATCGGGGAGGGGCGTCGACAGGTGAGCACGCAGCTCCGTGCCGTCGTGACGGGTCGCGATCAGGGCGGCGGCCACCGTGCCCGAGGTGTTGAGCACGATGAGGTCGCCGGGAGCGAGTACCTCGACGATGTCGCCGAACCGCCTGTGGGCCACGGTGCCGGCGGTCCTTCTGGCGACCATCAGACGAACGTCGTCGCGGCCCCCGGCTCGCACCTCGGCCGGCGCCCCTGCCTCCCGCTCGGCGGGGAGCTTGAAGGCGACGGGGCCGGCGATCGTCTTCATGCCCCGACCCCCACGGCGAGCAGGAGGTCCCGCGCCCGGTAGCGGCCGCTGGGAAGGTCCTCGTCGAGGAGGCGGAGCACCGCAGGCACGCTGTCCTCGGGCGGAGGCCGGTCGGAGATGTCCTCGCCGGGGAACGCCTCCTGCTGCATACGCGTGCGCATGTCGCCGGGGTCGAGCCACCACACCCGCACGGCGGGCTCCTCGGCGGCGAGCACCTTGCTCAGTTGCTCGAGCGCCGCCTTGGACGAGCCGTAGCCGCCCCAGCCCTCGTACCCCTCGACGGCGGCGTCGGAGGTGACGTTGACGATGCGACCGTGCGACGCCCGCAGAAGGGGGAGCGCCAGCTGGACGAGGCCGAGGGGCGCCACCACGTTGACGGCGTAGACGCGGGCAAGCACGTCGAGGGGATAGCGGTCGAGCGTCGGCTGGGGGCTGGGGCCCAGCGCGCTGGCGTTGTTCACCAGCAGGTCAAGCCCGCCCAGGTGCTCGGCCGCCTCCACCACCGCCTGGCGGTGCGCCTCGTCGCCGACGTCGCCCGGCACGGCCACGACCTCCGTCGTCGCCGCCAGGTCGCGCGCCGCCGCCCCGAGCTCGTCTGCACCCCGGGCATCGAGGACCAGCTTCCAGCCCCGCTCGGCCAGCCCCCGGGCCAGGGCCAGCCCGAACCCGCGGGACCCTCCGGTGATCACTGCCACTGCCATCGCGGTTCCCTCCCCCACTTAGTCAACGAAACTGTTGCAATAGTGGACCCGGCCGGCGCGGTTTGACAAGGGGGTCGTTGGCGCTCGCCTGGCGGCGAGCGGGAGCCAGCTAGCGCAGGCGCAGGAGGCCGAGCAGCTGCGACGAGCGGATGACGTTCGCCCCTTCGGCGCGGCATCGCTCGCGGAGCCGCCGGTCGCTGGTCGCGACCGCGACAGGGCGGCCCACCGGGGCGGCTGCCACCTCCTGGACGAGCACGTCGTCGGCCTCGACGTCAGGGGGTGAGAAGCGGACCCGCACGAGCTGCGACACGGAGCCCACCGGCGGGGGTTCGACGGTGTCGGACCCGTCGAAGACCACCCGGACGTCGGTGCCCGTCCGCGCCGCCAGCTCGCTGAGGGCGTCGACGAGGCGGCGGCGTTGCTCCTGGATGGGCGTCCCCGGCCAGGCGGCGTGGGAGACGTTGTAGCCGTCGACGAGCAGGATCGCACCGCGCAGGCGGACGAGGTGCTCGGCGGCCTCGGGGGCGTCCTCCAGGATCCCCGGTGGCAGCGGCGCCGGGGGCCGCCGGCGGGTGGCCGGGGTACGTCGGCGCCCGATCGCCTGGGGCGGTCCCCCGTCGCTCGTGGGC
>DASZJY010000118.1:0-2436 GCA_035947635.1 Acidimicrobiales bacterium
GCCGGCAGCGGCGGGCGTGGTCCGAAGGACCCGGGTGCCCGCCGCCGGGGTGTCGACGAGCTGTACATGCCGGCGGGGGACGACGCGGTGGTGCTGAGCGTGCACGTCCAGCCGGGCGCGGGGCGGACCGCCGTGGTGGGCCGACACGGGACCGCCCTGAAGATCCGCGTGGCGGCGCCGCCGGAGGGGGGGCGGGCCAACGACGCCTGCGCCGCCCTGCTCTCGGAGACGTTCGGGACGGCCCAGGTCGAGCTGGTGGGGGGCGGGGGGAGCCGGTCGAAGCGGTACCGGCTGGAAGGCGTCGACGGGGACGAGTTCCGCCGGCGACTGGAGAGGGCGGTGGCCGAGGGGGCGCCCGGGCAGGGGCCGGGAAACCGCCAAACCGGCCTCCGTTGAAGACCGGTCGCCTGGTAAAATTCCGGCCTCCCAGCCCCCCACCCGAAGAGTTGCTCCGCCATGCCCAAGTCGTCCAAGGCTGCCGTCGCACCCACCTCCAAGCCCTCCCCCGCGCGGGGCAAGGCCGCGTCCAAGGGCGCGGCGGCGCCGCGCTCGGCCGCCCGATCGGGGGCTCGCGCCGCCTCCTCGGGCCGGTCGAGCACCACGTCGGCCAAGGCGAGGTCCAAAGCCGCCCCCGCCAAGCAGGCCAAAGGGTCGAAGGGCGGCGCCACGTCTCCTGACCGCTTCTTCGAGGAACAGCGCTCGCTGCTGCTGGCCGAGCGGGAGGCCTCGCTCCGGCAGGCCGAGTCGCTGCGCGCCGAGGCGGCCCAGCTCGCCGAGGAGATGGAGCCGGGCGACACCCAGTTCGACGAGGAGTCGGGCGAGGGCGGCACCCTCAACGTCGAGCGCGAGCGAGACCTCGCCCTCTCCGCCCAAGCCCTCTCGGCGGTGGAGGAGATCGACCGGGCCCTCGCCAAGCTCGACGCCGGCAGCTACGGCACCTGCGAGGGGTGCGGCCAGCCCATCCCCAAGGCCCGCCTCAAGGCGCTGCCCTACGCCACCCTGTGCGTCGGCTGCAAGAGCGGAGGGCTGTCGCGTCGCTGAGGCCACCGAGCGGGGCCCCGACGACGTCCGTCCCCGCCTGAGCCCCGCCGACCCGGACCACGCTCCACCTCCGAGGCGCATCGGCCTGGTCGCGGCCGTCGCCGTGGCGGTCGTGGTCGCCGACCAGCTCACCAAGGCGTGGGCCCTCGCCGCCCTCGAGGACGGCCCCCTCCGCCTGATCGGTCCGGTGCGCCTCGCTCTCACGTACAACTCGGCCGCCGCCTTCGGCCTGGGTGGCGGGTTCGTCCCCTTCCTGGCCGTCGGCGCCCTGGTGCTCGTGATCGTGCTGGTGGCGCGGGGCGACGTGACTCGCGGCCCGTTGCTCGCCGCTGCCGCCGGGCTGGTCGTGGGCGGGGCCTTCGGGAACCTGGCCGACCGAGTGTTCCGCTCGCCCGGCCTGCTGCGGGGGGCGGTTGTCGACTTCGTCGACCTGCGCTGGTGGCCGGTGTTCAACCTGGCTGACGCCGCCATCACCTGCGGCTGCGTCGCCCTCGTGTGGTCGGGGTGGCGGACGCGGGAGCGGTGAGGGCCATGGCCCGGGCGGAGGTCCCCGACGCCCTCGACGGAGAGCGCCTCGACCGGGTGGTGTCGATGCTCTGGGACCTGTCCCGTCGGGAGGCGGCCGACGTGGTGGCGGCCGGCGGGGTACGCGTGGACGGCGCCCCGGAGCGGTCGCGGTCGCGCCGGCTGGCGGCGGGCGAGGTCGTGGAGGCGGAGCTCCCGGAGCGGGAGCAGCGGGGCGCCCTGGTCCCCGACCCGGACGTGGTCGTCCCCGTCGTCGACGCCGACGAGCACGTGATCGTCGTGGACAAGCCGGCCGGGCTGGTCGTGCACCCCGGTGCCGGCCACGACTCCGGCACCTTGGTCCACGGCCTGCTGGCCCGCTGGCCCGAGATCGCCGGTGTCGGCGACCCTGCCCGCCCGGGCATCGTGCACCGCCTCGACGCCGGCACCTCGGGCTTGCTGGTGGTCGCCCGCAGCGCCCTCGCCTACGCCTCGCTGGTCGCCCAGCTGGCCGCCCGAACGGTGGAGCGCCGCTACTTGGCGCTGGCGTGGGGGTGGGTCGAGGCCCCGGCCGGCGTGGTCGACGCGCCGGTGGGGCGGGCCGTGCGCGACCGCACGCAGATGGCGGTGTCGGCCGGCGGGCGGGAGGCGCGCACCCGTTACCGGGTGTCGGGCCGCTATCGCGACCCGGCCGCCGTCTCCCTCCTCGAATGCTGGCTGGAGACGGGCCGAACCCACCAGATCCGCGTGCACCTGGCGGCCATCGGGCACCCGGTGGTGGGGGACAGCCGGTATGGTGGGGCCCGCCCGTCTCTGCCGGTCGCCCGCCCGTTCTTGCACGCGTTCGACCTCGGCTTCGACGATCCGGCAACGGGTGCGCGCCGGCGGTAC
>DASZJY010000119.1:0-4800 GCA_035947635.1 Acidimicrobiales bacterium
GCTCGTGCATGTTGGGGCGGTCGAAGGGGATGTCGTAGGTGCCGCGGAGGCGGTGGCGCAGCCAGTTGGCGTTGAGCACGGCCGCCTCCGCCACCTTGCGCAGCCCGTCGCCCCCGTTGGCGAGGATGTACGACCACGCCCGGGCCAGGGCGAGGGCGTTGCCGTGCCAGGAGTGCACCCTCCCGATGGAGCGCTCGGGCCACGACCACTCCCAGGAGCCGTCGGGTCCACGCGCCGGCCGGGGCCCCGGGAGGTAGGGCGCCAGCCGCTCCGACACCGCCACCGGGCCGGCGCCGGGCCCTCCCCCGCCATGGGGCACGGCGAAGGTCTTGTGAAGGTTCATGTGCACGATGTCGAAGCCCATGTCGCCGGGGCGGGTGACGCCGAGGATGGCGTTGAGGTTGGCGTCGTCGTAGTAGAGCAGCCCGCCCACCTCGTGCACGGCGCCGGCGATGGCGACGATGTCCTCCTCGAACAGCCCGAGGGTGTTCGGGTTGGTGAGCATGATGCCGGCCACGTCGTCGTCGAGGCGCTCGCGCAGGGCGGCGACGTCGACGCAGCCGCGGTCGTCCGACGGCACCGTGGTGACGTCGTAGCCGCCGAGGGTGACCGACGCCGGGTTGGTGCCGTGGGCCGAGTCGGGGATGATCACCCGCCGCCGCTCGTCGGCGCCGTCGCCGGCGTCGCGGTGCCACGCCCGCATGAGGAGCAGGCCAGTGAGCTCGCCCGCCGCCCCCGCCGGCGGCTGCAGGGTGGCGGCGTGCATCCCCGTCACCTTGCACAGAGCCTGTTCGAGATCGGCGAGCAGCTCGATCCAGCCCTGGGTGAGGGCCGCGGGGGCGGCCGGGTGCACGTCGGCCAGGCCCGGCGCCGAGGCGGCGTCGTCACAGAGCTTCGGGTTGTACTTCATCGTGCAGGAGCCGAGCGGATAGGCCCCCAGGTCGACCGAGTACTGCCGATGGGTGAGCCTCGTGAAGTGGGCCACCAGGTCGCGCTCGGAGACCTCGGCCACGGGCGTGGGGTCGGGCCGGAGGTGCTGGGGGCCGACGAGCTCCTCGGCCGACCACTCGGGCACGTCCGTCGTGCGGAACGACGCCGCGCCGCGTCCCGGCGAGGACAGCTCGAAGATCGTGGGCTCCTCGTCGCGCCCCATGAGGGGGGCGCTGGTGGAGCGGCCTCCAGCCGCTGGCCGCGTCACCGGACCACCTTCTCGAGGGCGGCGGCGTAGGCGTCGATCTCGGCCCTGGTGCGGCGCTCGGTGACGGCCACCAGCAGGCCACCCCCTTTGCCGTCGGTGTACTCGTCGCCGAGAGGCACGCCGGCGAGGAAGCCCTCCTCGGCCATGCGCTCGACGACCACCTCGCCGGGCACGGGCAGCCGGACGGCGAACTCGCGCAGCACGGGTGCCGAGGCCAACGGCGCCACACCCTCGATGGCGAGCAGCGCCTCGCGGGCGTAGCGCGTGCCGCGGGCGCAGCGGAGGGCGAGCTCGCGCAGGCCTCTCGTGCCCAGCCAAGCGAGGTGGACGACGCAGGCCACGGCGATGAGCGTCTGGTTGGTGCAGACGTTGGAGGAGGCCTTCTCCCGGCGGATGTCCTGCTCGCGCGTGCGCAGGGTGGTGACGTAGGCCCGGCGCCCGTCGACGTCGACCGTCTCCCCCACCAGGCGCCCGGGCAGGCGGCGGACGTGGTCCCGCCGGCACGCGAACAGGCCCAGGTACGGCCCGCCGAACGACAGCGGCGTGCCGAAGGGCTGCCCCTCGCCGACCACCACGTCGGCGCCGTGGGAACCGGGCGAGCGGAGCAGCCCCGCCGCCACCGGGTCGGCGGCCACCACCAGAAAGGCGCCGGTGCGCCGGGCCGTCTCGGCGGCGGCGGCCAGGTCCTCGATGCACCCGAGGTAGTTGGGGTACTGCACGAGGAGCGCCGCGGGCTCACCCTCGCCGGGCCAGGCGGTGGTGCCGTCGGCGAGGGGGACGTCGACCAGGTCGTGCCCGCTCCCGGTGGCGAAGGTGGCCATGACGTCCCGCCAGTGGGGGTGGACGCCTCGCGAGACCCAGACACTGGAGCGCCCGGTGGCGGCCACCGCCAGGTTGGCCGCCTCCACGCTCGCCGACGAGCCGTCGTAGAGGGAGGCGTTGGCCACCTCCATCCCGAAGAGCCGGCAGATCACCGTCTGGTACTCGAAGAGGGCCTGGAGCACGCCCTGGGCCACCTCGGGCTGGTAGGGCGTGTAGGCGGTGACGAACTCGGAGCGGAAGGCGACCCGGCGGACCACGGAGGGCACGTCGTGGTCGTAGGCCCCCCCGCCGGCGAAGCACACCAGCTCCGGCCCGGTCCTGCGGTTGGCCGCCGCCACCTGCTCCACGCGCGTCGCCACGTCGGGCTCGGAGAGGCCGGGCGCCAGGTCGAGGCCGCCTGCGAGCCGCAATGCCTCGGGCACGGCGGAGAACAGCTCGTCCACCGACGACAGGCCGAGGTCGCCGAGCATGGCCGCCACCTCCTCGTCGGTGTGGGGGACGAAGTGGGCCATCAGCTCCTCCGAGCCTCGACGAAGGGGGTGGGGACGACCTTGCCCGGCAGCACCTGGCCGCGGACCTCGACCCCTACCTCGGTGCCCGCCTCGACCGTCGGGGGCAGGAAGGCGAGGGCGATGCCCCGACCGAGCGTGGGCGAGAAGTTGCCGCTGGTGACCTCGCCGGCAGGGGTGCTGTCCACCAGCACCGTGCACCCGGCGCGCGGCGGCTGGCGGCCCTCCGTCTCGAGCCCCCGCAACGACCGCTTCACGCCGGCGGCCCGCTCCGCCTCGAGGGCGGCCCGCCCCCGGAACTCGCCCTTGCCCCAGGCCACCACCCACCCGAGACCCGCCTGGAGGGGCGTGATGCCCGGGCCCAGCTCGTGGCCATGGAGGGGCAGGCCCGCCTCCAGGCGCAGGGTGTCACGGGCACCCAGTCCGGCCGGCGCCATCCCGGCGTCGAGCACCGCCTGCCAGAACGAGGGGGCCGCCTCGGCGGGGACGGCCACCTCCACGCCGTCCTCGCCCGTGTAGCCCGTGCCCGCGGCCACGCACGGCACGCCCTTCCAATCCACCCGGCGGACGGCGAACCGGGGCACCTCGGCCGCCTCGGGGCTGACGTCAGCCAGCCGGCGACGGGCCTCCGGCCCCTGCACGGCGACGACCGCCCGCGTCGGGGTGACGTCGTCGCCGCCGACCGCCTCCCGCACCCGGGCCGTGTTGGAGGCGTTGGGCATGACGTGGAACTCGCCGTCGTCCACCCACCACACGATGATGTCGTCGAGCACGGAGCCGTCGCCCTCGTCGAGCAGGTGCGTGTACTGGGCCCGTCCCGGCCCGATCTTCCCCAGGTCGTTGGTGAGGGCCCCCTGCAGCGCGTCGAAGGCATCCTCGCCCGCGACCCGCACCGTCCCCAGGTGGCTCACGTCGAAGGCGACGGCCGACTCCCGGCATGCCCGGTGCTCGGCCAGGGTGCCGGCGGGGTACGAGAGGGGCATCTCCCAGCCGCCGAAGGGCACCATGCGCGCGCCCAGGGTGCGGTGGGCCTCGTCGAGAGGGGACCGGGACGCCGCCACGGCGGAGAGGCTACCGGCGGGCGGGCGCGTCACCGAGCGAAGGCGGCCAGCACCTCGTCGTGAAGGAACCCGTTCGACGCCACCGCGCTCCCGCCGTCGTCGGTGGCCGTGCCGCTCAGGTCCGTGAACCGGCCCCCCGCCTCCTCGACGATCATCTTGAGGGGCGCCAGATCCCAGAGGTTGACCCCGGGCTCGGCGTTGACAGCCACGTCGACCGCCCCCTCAGCCACCAGCAGATGGCCCCAGAAGTCGCTGAACCCCCGCAGCCGCCACACGCGCCGGCCCAGGCCGAGCAGGGCGTCGGCCAGCCCCAGGCGGTCGAAGGACGGCAGGTCGTCGCAGCTGAGGAACGCGTCGGCCAACTCGCCCACCGCTGACACCCGCAGCCGGTCGCCGTCGGCGTAGGCCCCCTCGCCCCGGGCGGCCCACCAGCGGCGGCCGAGGGCGGGCGCCGACACCACGCCCACCACCGTGTGGCCGCCCTCCTGGAGGGCGATGAGCGTGCCCCACACCGGGATCCCCCGCACGTAGTTCTTGGTGCCGTCGATGGGGTCGAGCACCCAGCGCCACCGCCCGCCGGGGCCGCCACCGCCCGGCGTCACCCCCATCTCCTCCCCCAGCACGTCGTGGTCGGGCCGCTCTGCGGCCAGGCGCCGGCGGAGGGCCGCCTCCACGGTGCGGTCGGCCTCCGTGACCGGGCTCAGGTCGGGCTTGGACTCCACCACCAGGTCGGAGGCCCGGAAGCGGGCAAGGGTCATGGCGTCGGCCTCGTCGGCCAGGGCCATGGCGAGCTCGAGGTCGGCGTTCAGCGAGGCTACGCCGGCTTGCGGCGGCGACGGCGGGCGGGGCGCTCGTCGGTGTCGGGGTCGTCGAAGCGCAAGGGGAGGGGCTCGACGGCCTCGTCGGCGGGCAGGTCCTGCGACGGGGGCTCCAGGCCGTACTTCACGAGGAGGTTGAGGTAGTCGCGCTGGTAGAAGAGCTTGATGCGGACCTCGGGGTACAGCTCGCGGAGCCGGCGGGCCTTGCGGTTCTTCTTGGTCACCAGCTTCTGGTTGAGCGTGGTGATCTCGATGTACAGGTCGAACTCGGGCAGGTAGAAGTCCGGGGTGAATCGCTGCACGACGTTGCCGTCACGGTCCCAGGCGATGTCGAACGAGGTCGGCTCGTATTCCCAATCGATCTCGTAGAAGTCCAGCAGGCGGGCGAACTG
>DASZJY010000120.1:0-2075 GCA_035947635.1 Acidimicrobiales bacterium
CCTGGCCGAGGTCATCGACGCCACCCTCCACCTCATCGACCACCCCGAGGCGACCCCCGACGACCTGATGGCCTTCGTGAAGGGGCCCGACTTCCCCACCGGCGCCTTCATCCTGGGGCGGGCCGGGATCATGGACGCCTACCGCACCGGCCGGGGCTCCATCCGTATGCGGGCCCGCTCCGAGATCGTGGAGGGCAAGACCACCGACGAGATCGTCGTCACCGAGCTGCCCTACCAGGTGAGCGTGTCCACGGTTGCGTCGAAGATCGCCGAGCTGGTCGACGGCCGCCAGATCGAGGGCATCCGCGACGTGAAGAACCTCTCGTCCGGCCACTCCACCCGCTTGGTCGTGTACCTCAAGCGCGACGCCAACGCCAACGTCGTGCTGAACAACCTCTACAAGCACACGCCGCTGCAGACGAACTTCGCCGTGAACTCGGTGGCCCTGGTCGACGGCGTGCCCCGCACCCTCAACCTCGCGCAGCTGCTGCAGGCGTACATCGACCACCAGGTCGAGGTCATCACCCGGCGGTCCCGTTACCGGCTGGCCGCCGCCCACGACCGGGCCCACAAGGTGGAAGGCCTCCTACGCGCCCTCAGCATGATCGACGAGATCGTCGCCCTGGTGAAGGCGTCCGACGACCGGGCCGACGCCCGGAACCGCCTGATGGCGGAGCCCTTCGCCTTCAGCGAGATCCAGGCCAACGTGATCCTCGACATGACCCTGGTGCGCCTGACCCGGTTGGGGCGCTCGGAGCTGGAAGACGAGCTGGCCAAGCTACGGGCCACCATCGCCGAGCTCGAGGCGATCCTCGCCGACCCTGCCCGCCTGCGCGGCGTCATCAAGGACGAGCTCGGCGAGGTGCGGACGAAGTTCGCCGCCCCCCGGCGGGCCGAGATCACCTTCGACGCCGGTGACCTCGACATCCTCGACCTGATCGAGGACGAGGAGCTCGTCTTCACCATGAGCAAGGCGGGCTACGTCAAGACCGTGCAGTCCGACTCGTTCCGCTCGCAGGGGCGCGGGGGCCGCGGCGTGGCCGGCGCCAAGCTCCGCGACAACGACTACATCACCCGGATCCTGTTCACGACCGCGCACTCGTTCCTGCTCTTCTTCTCCAACCGGGGCAGGGTCTACCGGCTCAAGGCCCACGAGATCCCCCAGAAGGAGCGCACCGCGCGCGGCACGGCCATCGTCAACCTCCTGCCCCTGGCGCCCGACGAGCGCATCCAGGCGGTCATCGACACCCGCGACTACGAGACCAGCCGCTTCCTGTTCTTCGCCACCCGGCGGGGGCAGGTCAAGAAGACCCGCTTCACCGAGTACGACTCGTCGCTGCGCACCGGCCTCATCGCTATCAACCTCCGGCCGGGCGACGAGCTGGTGCGCGTCATCCAGACCTCGGGGGACGACGACATCTTCATGGTGAGCCGCACGGGCATGACGATCCGCTTCTCCGAGGACGAGGTGCGAGCCAGCGGGCGGGCGGCCCAGGGCGTGATCGGCATGCGCCTTCGGGACGACGACGAGGTGGTCTCGTGCGACGTCCCCCGGGCCGACACCGACATCGTGCTGTTCACCGACGCCGGCTACGCCAAGCGCACCAAGATCGAGCGCTTCCCCCGCAAAGGCCGGGGCACGATGGGCGTCAAGGGCATCAAGCTCACCGCCCGGCGGGGCTCGGTGGTCGCCGCCTTCATGGCCGGCCTCGACGACGAGGTGCTGGTGGTCTCCTCGGCCGGCACCACCATCCGCACCCCGGTGAGGGAGATCTCCTCCCAGGGCCGCGACGCCACCGGCGTCAAGGCGATGAACCTCGACGAGGGCCAGGTCGTGGCCGGCGTCGCCCCCGTCGTCTCCAACGGCGACTGACCCCTCCTTCCCTCCGCACTCGCGTCATTGCCCCGCTGAGGGGGGTCTTTCGCGGGCGCTTCCCCCGCTGACATGACGCGTCGCGAGGGAGGCGGCGATGGAGGAGCGGGAACGGGGGTCGACGCTGCCGATGCTGGTGATCGGCGTGCTGCTGGCGGGGGTGCTGGCCCTGCAGATCGGGAGGATGGGCGGCTCGGCGGGG
>DASZJY010000121.1:0-5952 GCA_035947635.1 Acidimicrobiales bacterium
GTGGGTGCACTCGGGCTGGCGAACGTGGTGGCGGCCAAGGTCGACGACCGCCTCCCCGGGTTCGGCGAGCGGGTGGCGCGGGGGCTGCTCTCCTGGGACGGGCGCTGGTACCTCGACATCGCCGAACGGGGCTACGCCGCCCTGCCCGACGAGAGCCTGCGCTTCTTCCCGCTGTACCCGCTCCTGGGCCGAGCCCTGTCCTTCCTCACCGCTGGGTACGAGAGCGTCGCCCTCCTCCTCGTCGCCAACGTCTGCGCCCTCGTCCTCGGCGCCCTTCTGCACCGGCTGTGCCTCCTCGAGACGGGGGACGAGGCCCTGGCCCGGCGCGCCGCGTGGCTGGTGGCGCTCGTTCCTCCGTATTTCGTGATGGTCATGGGCTACGCCGAGCCCTTGGCCCTGGTGCTGTCGGTGGCCTGCTTCCTCGCCCTGCGGCTGCAGCGGTGGGGATGGGCGGCCGCGGCCGGCTTCGCCGCCGGCCTGACCCGGCCGGTGGGCGTGCTCCTGGCCCTCCCCGCCGCCATCGAAGGGGCCCGTGGCCTGCGGGCGGTGCCGGCGGGCGAGCGGGTGCGGCGAGCCCTTCCCGTTGTGGCGCCGTTCGCCGGCGCGGTGACGTTCCTCGTCTGGGTCGGGAGCCGGTTCGACGACGCCCTCCTGCCCCTCGAGGTGCAGAACCGGTCCCATCTGCGGGGGGGCTTCGCCTCCCCCCTGACAACCCTCCTGCGCAGCACCGGCGACCTGCTCGGCGGCGACGTCGGTCTCGGTACCAATGCCGTCCGCCTGCCTTGGGTCGTGGTGGCGGGAGTCCTCCTCGTCGTCGCGTGCCGGCGCTGGCCGGCGTCGTACGGGGCGTACGCGGCGGTCACGGTGGTCGCCGCCCTGGCCGCCCGCAGCCTCGGGTCGTTCGAGCGCTACGCCTTCGGTGCCTTCCCGCTCGTGCTGGCCCTGGCGTCGGTCACCGCCGCCGCCTGGGCCGAGCGCCTCACCTTATCGGTGAGCACCGCCCTGATGGCCGGCTACGCCACCCTCGCGTTCCTCCTGTACTACGTCCCCTGACGGACGGCGGGGCGGCGGCCGCGCCGGCGCCTCAGGGCCCCTCCCGCCAGAGGGCGGCACGCAGGCGGACCAGGCCCGCGAGGGTGCGCGGGATGCGGCGGACGATCGACGTGCGCGACGGCCGCGTCTCCTCGACCACCACGGGCAGCTCGACCGCCCGCAGCCCCGAGCGCTCGGCCCGCAGAACGAGCTCGGTGTCGAACAGATCGGTGCCGTAGCGGCAGGCGCGGGCGATCGGCACGAGGGGCTCCCGCTTCAGCACCTTCATGCCGTGGGTGTCGGACACCCGCAGCCCGAAACCCACGCGCAGGATGGTGGCGAACACCGTCGTCACCAACCGCCGGGAAAGGGGTCGGGTATCGGTCGATCCTGCGCCACGTTTGGTGGCCACGACGACCGCCGGCCCCTCCGGTGCCCCGGCGAGGGCGATGGCGGCGTCGAGGAAGCCGAGGTCGTAGTAGTCGACGTCGAAGATCCCGACGAGGTCGCCGGAGGCGCTGAGGAACCCCTCCTGCAGGGCCCCGCCGTAGTCGGCGTCGGGGAGCGAAACCACCCGCACCTCGGGCAGCTCCTCGGCGAGATCGCGGGCCACCGCGGCCGTGGCGTCGGTGGACCCGTTCTCGACGACGACCACCTCGAACGGGCGGCCGCGCTCCCGCAGGCCGTCGACGACGTTCCGCACGGCCGGCGCCAGGTAGGCCTCCTCGTCGTGGGCGGGCATCACCACGGACAGCAGCGTTCGTCCCTCCTCCGTCACGGGGTGCCCGACCGACCGGCGCGAGCCGCCCGCAGCGTAGGGGAGCCCGACGGGACGCCCGACGTCGGTGGGTCGTCCCCCGCCCAACTACTGTTGGCCCGTGGGCTCCCTGGACACGATCTTCAAGGCGTACGACATCCGCGGCACGGTGCCCGACCAGCTCGACACCGCTGCCGCCCGCGCCATAGGCGGCGCTTTCGCCCGTTTCGCCGGTGCTCCGCGGGTGCTGGTGGCGCGCGACATGCGGGAGTCGGGCAAGGACCTGGCCGGCGCGTTTGCGGAGGGGGTCACCGCCGCGGGCGTCGACGTCGTCGACCTGGGCATGGCCTCCACCGACCTCGCCTACTTCGCCGCCGGCCACCTGGCCTCGCCGGCGGCCATGTTCACCGCCTCGCACAACCCGGCGCAGTACAACGGCATCAAGCTCTGCCTCGACGGGGCGCGCCCCGTCGGGCAGGACTCGGGGCTGGCCGAGATCAAGGCGATGGCGGAGACGGGGACGGCGGAGACCGCGTCCACCAAGGGCACGGTGTCGTCGCTCGAGCTTCTCGACGACTACGCCCGCCACGTGCAGTCGTTCGTCGACCGGTCGGTCCTGCGGCCGCTCCGGGTCATCGCCGACACCGCCAACGGCATGGGCGGCTTGGTCGTCCCCCGCGTCTTCCAGGGCCTGCCCTTCGAGCTCGAGATCCTCTATCCCGAGCTCGACGGCTCGTTCCCCAACCACCCGGCCGACCCCATCAACCCCGACAACCTCAAGGCGCTCCAGGCCCGGGTGTTGGAGACAGAAGCCGATGTGGGCTTGGCCTTCGACGGCGATGCCGACCGGGTGTTCCTGATCGACGAGCAGGCGGTGCCGATGTCGGGCTCCACCACGACCGCGCTGGTGGCCAAGGCGGTGCTCGCCACCAACCCCGGAGCCACCGTCATCTACAACCTCATCTGCTCGAAGGCCGTCCCCGAGGTGATCGCCGAGAGTGGCGGTGTGCCCCTGCGGTCGCGGGTCGGGCACTCGTTCATCAAGGCGACGATGGCGGAGACGGGGGCGATCTTCGGCGGTGAGCACTCGGGCCACTACTACTTCCGCGACAACTACCGGGCCGACTCCGGCCTGATCGCCGCTCTCATCGTCCTCGAGCAGCTCTCGCTGGCCCACGAGCCGCTCTCCGAGCTGCGCAAGTCGCTCGAGCGCTACGCCGACTCGGGCGAGATCAACGTCGAGGTGGCCGATCCGGGGGGCGTCATCGACATGGTGGCGGCCGCCTACCCCCACGGCCAACACGACCGCACCGACGGGCTCACCATCGAGCTCGAGGACTGGTGGTTCAACCTGCGCCCGTCCAACACCGAGCCCGTCTTGCGGATCAACGTCGAGGCGAACGACGTCAATGCCTGCCACGACCACACCCAGGAGCTGGTGGAGCTCGTGAGCCAGGGAGCCTGATGGCCCTCGACCCCCTCCTGCTGGAGATCCTCGCCTGCCCCGAGGACAAGGGCCCCCTCTGGTACCTCGACGACGAGGACGCCCTCTACAACCCGCGGCTCAAGCGCCGCTATGCGGTGCGAGACGGGATCCCCGACATGCTGATCGAGGACGCCGAGACCGTCGCCAACGCCGAGCACGAGCGGATCATGGCCAAGATCGAGGCCCAGGGCATCGCCCCCACCTTCGAGGCCTGAGGCGAGCCCCGACCCTGTGACCAACGACGCGCCCCTCGACAGCCAGGGCATGCTCGAGGCGGCGTCGACGCTGCCCGAGCAGGTCGCCACCGCACTCGCCCTGGAGCGGGGCTACGACAACCTGCCCGACCGCGACGACGTCGAGAACGTCGTCGTCCTCGGCATGGGAGGCAGCGGCACCGCCGGCGAGGTGCTCATGGCCACCGCCGGGCCCTTCCTCCCCGTGCCCGTCCTCGTGTTCAAGAGCTACCACGTCCCCGCCTTCGTGGGCGAGGGCTCGCTCGTCTTCGCCCTCTCCTTCTCCGGGGATACCGAGGAGACGGTGGAGGCGGTCACCGAGGCCGCCCTGCAGGGCGCCCGGGTGGTCGCCGTCACCGCCGGCGGCGAGCTGGCGCGCCTGGCCCGGTCCTGGGGCGTCCCCCTGATCGACGTGCCGCTCTCGATCCCTCAGCCCCGAGCCGC
This sequence comes from Acidimicrobiales bacterium, assembly GCA_035947635.1. GTDB lineage: Bacteria > Actinomycetota > Acidimicrobiia > Acidimicrobiales > AC-14 > DASZJY01. Next base: position 3,953 of record DASZJY010000121.1, read on the forward strand.
TATCGGCGCGCTGGCGGTGCCGCCCATGCTGGTGCTGGAGGACATCGGGCTGTTCCCGGGGGCGACCCACTGGGTCGAGGCGGCCATCGAGCAGCTGGCCGCCCGGCGCAACGAGCTCGTTCGCCCCGGGAGCCTGGCCCACGAGCTGGCCCGGCGCATCGGCCGCACCATCCCCCTGATCCACGGGGGAGGTGGCCTGGGGGGAGTCGCCGCCCAGCGCTGGAAGAACCAGATGAACGAGAACGCCAAGGTGCCGGCCTTCTTCAACGCCCACCCCGAGGTCTGCCACAACGAGATCGCCGGATGGGGCCAGCACGGCGACCTCACCCGTCAGATGATGACCCTCGTCCACCTGCGGCACGACTTCGAGCACCCGCAGGTCATGCACCGCTTCGAGCTCGCCCGCCGCCTCCTCGAGGAGGTCATGGCGGGCGTCGAGGAGGTGCGGGCCGAGGGCGACGGCGAGCTGGCCCAGCTCCTCGACCTGGTCATGCTGGGCGACTTCACCTCGATCTACCTGGCGCTCGAGGCGGGTGTCGACCCGGGGCCCATTCCCGCCATCGACCAGATCAAGTACGAGCTGGCCACGTCCGCCGGTGAGCGGCGTGAGCCAGCAGACCAAGAAGGAGCCACCCTCGCATGACCGAACGTCCGACCTACGACATCGCAGACCCCGCCCAGGCGGAGCTCGGTCGCCAGCGCATCGCGTGGGCCGACCGGCACATGCCGGTGCTGGCCAGCATCCGGGAGCGCTTCGCCAAGGAGCGCCCGCTGGAGGGCGTCACCATGGCCGCCTGCCTGCACATCACCACCGAGACGGCCAACCTCCTGCGCACGCTCAAGGCGGGCGGGGCCCGGGTGGTGGCCTGCGCCTCCAACCCGCTGTCGACGCAGGACGACGTGGCCGCGTCCCTCGTCCTCGACGAGGGCATCGACACCTACGCGCGCAAGGGCGAGGACACCGAGACCTACTTCCGTCACATCGACGCCATCCTCGACGAGCACCCCCAGGTCACCATGGACGACGGCTGCGATCTGGTCTCCCGGCTGCACATGGAGCGCTCCGACCAGGTGGAGGAGGTGCTGGCGGGCACCGAGGAGACGACGACGGGCGTCATCCGCCTGCGGGCGATGGAGTCCGACGGGGCGCTGCGCTTCCCGATCGTGGCGGTGAACGACGCCGACACCAAGCACATGTTCGACAACCGCTACGGCACCGGGCAGTCGACGCTCGACGGCATCATCCGGGCCACCAACGTGCTCATCGCCGGCAAGGTCGTCGTGGTCGCCGGCTACGGCTACTGCGGCAAGGGGGTGGCCAGCCGGGCCCGGGGCCTCGGCGCCCACGTCGTGATCTGCGAGGTCGACCCGCTGCGGGCCCTCGAAGCGGTGATGGACGGCTTCCGCGTCCTCCCCATGCTCGCCGCCGCCCGCGAGGGCGACATCTTCATCACGGTGACGGGCGATCGCGACGTCCTCCGGCCCGAGCACTTCGAGGTCATGAAGGACGGGGCCATCCTCGCCAACTCCGGTCACTTCGACATCGAGATCGACCTGACCGCGCTGGCCCGGCTGGCCGGTCCCGACGGTCGCCGGGAGGCGCGCCCCTTCGTCGAGGAGTTCGTCGTGACGGGGGGCAGCGGCGACCGGCGCATCCTCGTCGTCGCCCAGGGCCGTCTCGTGAACCTGGGGGCGGCCGAGGGTCACCCGGCGGCGGTCATGGACATGAGCTTCGCCAACCAGGCTCTGTGTGCCGAGTGGGTCCTCGCCAACCGGGGCAATCTCGAGCCCCGCGTGTACGACGTCCCCGCCGACATCGACCGCGAGATCGCCCGCCTCAAGCTCGACACCATGGGCGTGGAGATCGACACCCTGACCCCCGCCCAGGCCGAGTACCTCTCCTCCTGGACCGTAGGGACGTAGCCCCTGGCGGCTTCGCCGTCCCGGCGGGCGGTCGGAAGAATGTCGTACCCCGCTCGTACTCTCGGCGGACGTGCTCC
>DASZJY010000122.1:0-4507 GCA_035947635.1 Acidimicrobiales bacterium
GCCCTGGACCACCGCGCCGATGGGGTAGATCACGCCGAGGGCGACCATCCAGAGGCTCAGGATGCGGGCCCGGTACGACGCCGGCGCCCGCAGCTGGACGACGGTCGAGAGACCCGACAGCACGCCGATGTACGCGGCTCCGAGCAGCACCAGGGCGGCGCTGGCCAGCACCAAGTTGGGTGCCAGCGCGTAGAGCGTGACGACCAGCGGCAGCAGGCTGAGGTCGACCGTCAACACCCGGCGGCGGCCGAAGCGCTGGGCGAGGGGGGCCTGGGCAAGCGCGCCCGCCACCGCCCCGACCCCCTGGGCGGTCACGAGCACCGACGTCCCCGTCTCGCCGGAGTCGAAGAGCTTGAGGGCAACGGCCGGGATGAGGGCGATGAACGGGGAGAGCAGGAAGGCGGTGACGCCGATCGTGACGATGGCCAACCGGCACCCCGGCTCGCTGAACGCGGCCCGCGCGCCGCTGACGATCCTGCTCCGAAGGCTGCCCCCTTCCACCTCGTGGGTCGCCCCCGGTATGCGGACGAAGAGGAGCGCCACCAGCACGGCGCCGAACGACGCCGCGTTCAGGGCGAACGCCCACGTGTAGGAGCCGGCGGCCAGCACGACGCCGGCCAGCGCCGGGCCCAGCACCCGCCCGAGGTTGTACTGAGCGGCAGAGAGCGACATCGCCCCCAACAGCTCGTCGCGTCGGACGAGGTCGGGGAGAATGGCCTGGTAGGCGGGGAAGCCCAGGGCGGTCATGCAGCCCCCGCCGAGCACGACCAGGGTGACGGCCAGCGGTGTGGCGTGCCCGGTCGCCACGAGGACGGCCAGGACCGTGGCGAACGCCGTCTCCCCGACCGTCGTGAGGACCAGCCACCTCCGCCTGTCCACGTTGTCGGCCAGGGCGCCCCCCACCGGCGACAGCAGCCCCATGGGGAGGAAGGCGGCGGCCGCCACCAGTCCCGTCCACCGCGCCTGATCGGTGAGGGCGGTCACGAGGACGCCGACGGCGACCGTCTGCATCCACGACCCGACGTTGGAGAGCAGGGCCGCCCCCCAGACGAGGGCGAAGTCCCGGTTCCGGAGCGGGCGGAGGGCCGAGCTCTGCAGCAACGTCAGGCAGGCGGGGCGGCGGGGCCCGGCTCGGCGTACCGGGCCTCGAGGCGGTAGTGCTCGTCGAGGTCGACGACCTTGTTGAACTCGTCGAACGACGTGACGAGCTCGAGATGGTCCCGGAGCGTGCCCTCCTGGGCCAGTACCTCGTAGGCCCGGCCGACGGCCCGGGCGGCCGCGAAGAGGCCGGTGAGGGGGGAGACGATCAGGTCGTAGCCCAGGTCATGGAGCTCGGCGGGGGTGAGCAGCGGTGTGCGCCCGGCCTCGATCATGTTGGCCACCCGCACGACGCCGGGCGTGGCCGCCGCCACCTCCTCCATCTCGGCCACCGACTCGGGCGCCTCCACGAAGATGGCGTCGACGCCGAGGTCGGCGGCGGCCCGGGCTCGACCGATGGCCTCGTCGATGCCCACGGCGGCCCGAGCGTCGGTGCGGGCCACCACGAACAACCGGTCGCGATGCTCCAGGGCGGCGCGCAGCTTGGCCAGCCAGTCCTCCCTCGGCACGACCCGCTTGCCGGCCAGGTGCCCGCACTTCTTAGGCCAGACCTGGTCCTCCAGGAAGATGCCGGCGGCGCCCGCCGATTCGAAGAGCTCGACGGTGCGGATGGTGTTCAGGGCGTTGCCGTGCCCGGTGTCGCCGTCGACGACCACCGCCGCCTCGGGAACGCGGCCGCACACCCGGCGGGCCACCTCGGCGATCTCGGCCTGGGTGAGGTAGCCGAAGTCGGGCAGGCCCAGCAGCGTCGCCGCGGTGGCGTAGCCCGAGAGGAAGAAGACCTGGTGGCCGGCGGCCGAGGCCAGCCGGGCCGAGAGGGCGTCCCACACGCCCGGCATGAGGACGGCACGGTCCTCCGCCAGCAGGCTGCGGATGCGGTCACCGTTCACAGGTCAGCAGTTGGTGCGGCCGTACTCCTGGATACGCTGGGCGGCGGTCAGGAAGTCGGGCGACAGCAGGCGCTGGACCATGGTGGCCGGGATCCTGCTGGTCTGGAAGTCGACCTTCTCCAGCTCCTCCACGTACTCGTCGATGACCTTGGCGACGATCTCGGAGTCGGCCTTCACCTCGGGCGGCGCGACCTCCTGCGCCTCCTTGACGTCGGTGCGGGCGTCGCGCAGCAGGTCGCGCAGCTGGTCGGGATCGCTGACGTTCCTCGTGCGGTTGTACTTGTCGTTGTAGGAGAGCAGCAGCTCGCAGAACCGGCCGCCCCTGCCGGGCGTCGCGGGCGAGGTGGCCGCAGTCGTGGTGTCAGTGGTGGCCGACTCCTCGTCGTCGTCGCCCCCGCAGCCCACCAGGCCCACGACACACGCCAGCGCCAACGCCAAGAGCGACCTGCGCATCCTGCTCCTCCCGTCGTCCTCGGTCGTGGAAGCTACCAGGGGCGCCGTTATGCTCCGGCGCCATGAGCGCACCCGACGACCGCACCACCTACAAAGTCGTCGTCAACCACGAGGAGCAGTACTCGATCTGGCCGGCGGACCGCGAGAACCCCCTCGGTTGGGACGACGCCGGCAAGACCGGTACCAAGGACGAGTGCACCGAGTACATCCGGGAGGTCTGGACCGACATGCGGCCGCTCAGCCTGCGCCGCCAGATGGAGGAGCGCTAGGCCGGAGGGTCAGCTGCCTCGTCGAGGACCTGGACGAGGGTGTTCCAGGGCAGGGTGGCGCACTTGATCCGCACCGGGAACTTCACGACGCCCTGCAGGGCGGCGAGGTCACCGAGGTCGACGGCGGGGTCGGGCGCCACCGCCTCGTCGATCTCGCGGCCATCGCCGTCGAGGCGGTGCTCGTGGATCGACATCATCGCCTTGAACGCCCGCACCAGCTCGCGCGCCTCTTCGGTGGTGCGCCCCTTCACCGCCGTCGACATCATCGAGGCGGACGACTGGCTGATCGAGCAGCCCTGGCCCCCGACCTTGACCTCTTGCACCTGGTCGCCGTCGAGGTCGAGGTACACGACGACCTCGTCGCCGCAGAGGGGGTTGAACCCCTCGGCCCGCCGGGCGGGCGGGACCGGCAGCTCACCGCGGTTCCGCGGGTTGCGGTAGTGGTCGAGGATGATCTCGCGGTAGAGGTCTTCGAGCACGGGCAGGGTGGCCTCAGATCGGGAGGAAGAGGTCGGACGCCGAGTCGAGCGCCTCGCTGAGAGCGTCGACGTCGGACCGGTCGTTGTAGATGTAGAAGGACGCCCGGGCAGTGGCGCCCACCCCGAGCCGGCGCATGAGCGGCTTGGCGCAGTGGTGCCCCGCCCGGACGCACACGCCCGCCTGGTCGAGCACCTGCGACACGTCGTGCGGGTGGATGCCCCCGAAGGTGAACGACACGACGCCTCCGCGCCCGGCGGGGTCGGTGGGGCCGAAGATGCGCAAGTCGTCGCCGTGGCGCTCGGCCAGCGAGCGCAGGGCGTAGTCGGTGAGCTCGATCTCGTGCTGGCGCACCGCGTCCATGCCCAGCTCGGTGAGGTAGTCGACCGCCGCGCCCAGACCGACGGCCTCGGCGATGGGAGGCGTGCCCGCCTCGAACTTCCACGGGAGCTCGTTGGGCAGCCAGCCGTCGAGGCGGACGTCACGGATCATCTCGCCGCCGCCGAGGAAGGCGGGCATGGCGTCGAGCAGCTCCTCGCGCCCCCACAGGACGCCGATGCCGGTGGGCCCGCACATCTTGTGGGCGGAGAAGGCGAGGAAGTCACAGCCCAGCTCCTCCACCCGGGTGGTGAGGTGGGGGACGTACTGGGCCCCGTCGACGACCACGACCGCTCCCGCCGCGTGGGCGGCGTCGGCGATCTCCCTCACCGGGTTGAGCGTGCCGAGGACGTTGGACATGGCCGTCACGCCCACGAGCCCGACCCCGTCGAGCTGGCGCTCGAGGTCGTCGAGCACCAGCCGCCCGTCGCCGTCGATGGGGAGGAAGCGCAGCTCGACGCCCCGCTCCTCGGCCAGCATCAGCCAGGGCACCAAGTTGGCGTGGTGCTCCATCTCGGTGAGCAGCACGGCGTCGCCCGGCGCGAGCCGGCGGCGGGCCCACGAGTGGGCCACCAGGTTGATGGCCTCGGTGGCGTTCTTGGTGAAGATCACCTCGCGGGTGGACGGGGCGCCGATGAAGCGGGCGACGCTCGCCCGGGCCGCCTCGTAGGCGGCGGTGGCCTGCTCGGCCAGGGCGTACACGCCGCGGTGGACGTTGGCGTGGTGATGCTCGTAGTAGTCCTCCATCGCCCAGAGCACCGGACGCGGCTTCTGCGAGCTGGCCGCCGAGTCGAGGAAGACGAGGGGGCGCTCGGAAGGCCCCCGCTCGAAGATCGGGAAGTCCTTGCGGACGGTGGCTACGTCGAGCGCCATGCCTCGTAGCCTTCCCGCTCGAGACGGTGCGCCAGGTCGGGGCCCCCGCTGGCGACGATGCGGCCGTCG
>DASZJY010000123.1:0-2474 GCA_035947635.1 Acidimicrobiales bacterium
CGGAGGAGCACGCACTCGTCGTCGAGGCGGTGCGGGCGGCGCTGGAGCCCATGTGCCGGGAGGTCGTGGCCGAGGCCGGGCCCGAGCTCGTCCGGCTCTCCACCCTCACCCACCTGGCCACCACGGTCGCCGGCCACCTCGTCGGCGGCGGCACTGAAGCGGTCGGGGCCCGGGCCGACCCGGATTCGGGCGGCCACGCCCGACGTGGCCAGCCCTCCGCCGTCGTGCAGCCAGGCGAAGCCGTCGTCACCAAGGGCGGCCAGGAGGTCGGGAGCGTCGGTCAGCGGCCGGGTGCGGCTGACCAGCCCCTCGAACGACGGCCGGGTGAGGGTCATGCCCGGGTGCCGGTGAGGAGCTGGGCGATGCCGACGGACAGGAGGCGGCGGCGGGCGTCCAGGAAGCCGGCGCCGACGAGCAACGACACCAGCCCGTCGCCCGGCGGCAGGTAGGCGACCGATTTGGGCAGGTAGCGGTAGGCGGCCCGGTCGGACAGGAGGCCGCCCACCAAGGGCACGACCTTGCCGAAGTAGAGGGCGTGACCGGCGCGCAGCACAGGGTTGACCGGTGCCGCCACCTCCAGGAGCGCCACGCGCCCCCCCGGGCGGAGGACCCGGGCGCACTCGGCCAGGAACGGCTCGAGGGCCAGGAAGTTGCGCAGGGCGAAGCCGCAGACGATGCCGTCGACGCCGCCGTCGGGCACCGGGAGGCGCAGGGCGTCGCCCCGCACGAGCGGGGCCGCCGTGCGGGCGGCGGCCAGCATCCCCGCCGAGCGGTCGACGCCTAACGGGCGCAGCCCGGCGGCAGCCAGCTCACGGCACAGGTCGCCGGTGCCGCAGGCGAGGTCGAGCACGCGAGAGCCGGTTGGCAACCCCAGCAACCTCACCGCCTTCCTCCGCCATCCCACGTCCATCCCGAAGGTGAGGAGGCGGTTGAGGAGGTCGTAGCGCGGGGCGATGGTGTCGAACATCGTGTCGACGGCCCGCACCTTGTCCGCCCCTTCGGGCAGCACGGCTGTCATCCCGTGTTCACCGCCTCGAGCCGGTGCTCGGTGTCCGCCTGCATGCCCTCTCTCTGGGCGGCGGCGATCTCCGACGGCTCTCCCACCGACTCGAGATGCTCCTGGGCCACCTGCAGGAGGATGCGGCGGAAGTGGTGGGCCACCATCGTGGTGACCGCCGGGAGCAGTGTGCGGAACGCCTCGACCATCCGCTCCGCCCGCTCCGCCTCGGGCAGGTCGGCGGCCCGGAGGGGCTTGCGCACGTAGGTGTCGAACAGCTCGACGGCCTGGGACGCCACCTCGCGGGTCAAGGCGTGGTGGCGGCGGGACAGGGCCAGCAGCTCGGGCATGGGCAGGCCGGCCTCGAGCAGGCGGAGCCCGTTGGCCAGCAGCTCGACGTCGGCGGCGGTGAAGTTCGGCTCGCCGTCGGTCGTGCGGGGGACGAGGAGGCCCTCCCGCACGAGCGACTCGAGGATCGTCACGGGCACCTTGCAGCGGGCCGCCAGCTCGTCCAGCCCGAACAGCTCCTCCTCGGGAGACCCGGGATCGCCTGCCTCCGCCACCGCCGCGGCCAGGTCCTCGTCAGCCGGGTCGAGCTCGCCGGCCAGGAAGCGCCGGATGACGGCCAGGCTGAACCCTCGCCGCTGGAGCTCCTTCACCCGCCCGATGCGCTCGAGGTGCTCCTCGGTGTACCAGGCCAGGCGCCCGTCACGCTGAGGCGGGGGGACGAGGCGCTGCTTCTGGTAGTAGCGGACGGTGTCGACGGAGACGTCGGCCGCCGAGGCCAGGTCCTCCACCCGCATCCGCATGAGCGCTCATTCTAGGAGCGATCACTCCCACGGTCGACTCGGGCGCCCGACCGGTCGGGCTAACCGTCGCCGCGGGCGGCCAGCTTGTCGCGGACCTGGCGCTTGAGGCGGGAAAGGATGGCCTGCATGCCCCGCAGGCGGAGGGACGAGATCACCTCGGCCAGGCCCATGCGGTTGTAGAAGTCGTTGGGCGTGGCCAGCACCGTCTCCGCCGACGCCCCGTTCAGGCCGCTCCACAGGATGCCGGCGAAGCCGCGCGTGGTCGGCGACTCGGCGGGGACGTCGAAGTAAAGGATGACCCGGTCGTCGTCGTCCACCTCGGTGGCCAGGAAGAAGGGGGTCTGGCACTCGGGAACCGGCTCCATGAGCTCCCGGTGCCCAGCCAGCTCCGGGGGCAGAGGCGGCACCTTGCGCGAGTACTCGAGGAGGGCCTGGGCCCGGAGGTCCTTGGGCGCGCCGGCGAACAGGTCCACGATCCGTTCGAGCTCGGGCGCGGAGGTGCTCACGCGGCCATCATCTCATCTCCCCCGGAGAACGCCGCAATTCCCGACCGTTTCCGTCACGAATTGCGGCGTTCTCGGGGGGAGATGAGATGATGGCCGCGTGAGCACCTCCGCGCCCGAGCTCGAACGGATCGTGGACCTGTTCGCCGGCGCGCCCAAGGACCT
>DASZJY010000124.1:0-1764 GCA_035947635.1 Acidimicrobiales bacterium
GCGAGCCTCAACCAGTTGGCGCGCGACGTGCCCGAGATCGGCCGGCGCATCCAGCAGGCGAAGCACGAGCGCCTGTCGGGTCTGGCCGCCGCGACCCGAGGAGCGTCGCCCGACGGCGGCGGGAGAGTGAGGGAGCCATGAGCTTCGACGGACGGGTCCTCATCATCGGCCTCGGCGGTGTCAGTCAGTGCACGCTGCCGCTGCTGTTCACCGAGCTCGGGATCGAGCCGTCCCGCTTCACCGTGCTGGACTTCGCCGATGTGGGCGACCACGCCCGGTGGGTGCAGGACCAGGGCGCCACCTTCGTGTCGGGGCGCATCACGCCGGAGAACGTCGACGAGATGATGGGGCGCCTGATGGAACCCGGGGGGATCGTCGTCGACCTGGCCTGGAACATCGACACCATGTCGATGCTCGAGTGGTGCCGGGCCCACGACGTGCGCTTCGTCAACGCGTCGATCGAGCTCTGGGACCCCTACGAGGGCTTCGGCAGCGAGCCTCCCCAGGACCGCACGCTCTACGTCCGGCACATGGCCCTGCGGCGGATGATCGCCCGCTGGGGTGACAACGACGGGCCCACCGCCGTCCTCGACCACGGCGCCAACCCCGGGCTCGTGTCGCACTTCACCAAGGCGGCCCTCGAGGACATCGCCGACGCCTGGGTGGCCGACGACGGCGCCGGGGGCGAGGCGGGGGAGCGGGTCGAGGACGCCCGCCGGCGAGGCGCGTTCGCAGAGCTGGCCCACCTGCTGGGCGTGAAGGTGGTCCACATCAGCGAGCGCGACACCCAGATCTCCAGCCGGCCCAAGGAGGAGAACGAGTTCGTCAACACCTGGTCGGTCGAGGGCTTCCACGAGGAGGGCATCGCCCCGGCCGAGATGGGATGGGGAACCCACGAGAAGACCCTGCCGCCGGGCGCCCACGTCCATCGCTCGGGGCCCTTGAACCAGATCTGCCTGGCTCGCCCCGGCTGCCACACCTGGGTGAGGTCGTGGGTGCCCTGCGGCGAGATCGTGGGCATGGTCATCCGCCATGGCGAGGCCTTCTCCATCTCCGACCGGCTCACGGTCCGGAGCGACGAGGGCGAGCCCGTCTACCGGCCGACCGTCCACTACGCCTACTGCCCGGCCGACGCCGCCGTCGCCAGCCTGCACGAGCTCCACATGCGGCGCTACGAGCTGCAGGACCGCCGGCGCATCATGACCGACGACATCGTCGAGGGGCGCGACGAGCTCGGGTGCCTGCTCATGGGCCACCCGTTCAAGAGCTGGTGGATCGGCTCGCTCCTCGACATCCACGAGTCGCGCCGTCTGGTGCCGCACCAGAACGCCACCACGCTGCAGGTCGCGGCATCGGTCCTCGCCGCCGTCAAGTGGATGATGGAGAACCCCCGTGCGGGCGTGCGCCTTCCCGACGACCTGCCCCACGACTACATCCTCGACGTGGCCAAGCCCTACCTGGGCCCGTTGGTCTCCACGCCGGTCGATTGGACGCCGCTCGACAGCTGGGTCGACCCGTTCGCGGGCTACGGGCGCCCCCGCCCGCCCGCCGAGGACGTGTGGCAGTTCACGACCTTCCTGGTCTGACCGGGTAGCGGCCAGGGCTCAGTGCCCGCCGCCGAAGGCGAGGGCGGCCACGAGGTCCATCCGGGTGAGGTCGGGCAGGGCCTGCTCGATGTGGAAGGAGTAGGGCGACTCCGGAGGGTTGGTGATCTCCACCACGGTGACGATGTCCGAGCAGCGGGGGTCGGTGCCGGGGGCCTGG
>DASZJY010000125.1:0-3121 GCA_035947635.1 Acidimicrobiales bacterium
CCGGAACGCCGAAGTCGGCAACGGCCTGTCGCGATCCGGCCCGGTCGGCCAGCTTGGCCAGCCCGGCCACGCCGAGCACCCCGGCCAACACCAGTCGCACGAGCAGCAACGCTGTGCTCACCCGCCGCCTCCCCAGTCTTCAGAAACCGGGAGAGGCTTCCATACGATCCCCGCCAATGCAATGGGTGCTGGCACCCGTTGTGGTGGTGGCAGCACTACCTCACCTCGGTCTCGCGTATCAGCCCGGCGGCCGTCGATCTCGTGAGGGTCGCGATCGTCCTCGACGTCATTCTGCAATGGTCCGAAAGGACCAGGAATTCGGTCCGACCGGGCCATTGTCCCGAGCCCCCGATCCGCAGATGATGCCGTGGTCGTGGCACATCTGGACCCGCTCCGAGCCCACCTCGAAGCCGGCAACGACGCTCACGTCGCGTTGCTCTGCATCCGCCTCTCGCGCTCGCGGGCGGGCCGGCACGTCCTCGGCACGCTCCCCCCGCCGGAGGCCCGCCGGGTCACCACCGCGCGCGAAAGGTTCGAGTCGCGGTGGCGGGACGGCGCCCGCGTCGTCGACCTGCTGGCCGAGGAACGACGCCGTCGCCAGGGCGCCGAAGCCTCCGATCTGGCCGACCGGCCCGCCAGCTGACCGCCGGCGCATCCGCGAGGATGCGCGACCCGCGCCGGCAGGGTTGCTATGGTCGGCGCCGCGTCGATCGCCGCTGCGCCGCCTGGTGCCGGCTCCGCGACCCGCTCGGAGGTTCTGCCCTTTCGCCCCAAACGACGCTTACGCACGTACCAAGGCTTGACAACTCACTTCCCAGTTTCGGGTTGCCGTCATCATCCTCGTCCGGACCCCGTGTCCCAGAGCCGGAGAACTTGGCTCGCGAGCTGTCTGATCCATGACGAGTGCCCGCACCCCAGGCCACACCTGACGCCCCGCTTCGGCGGGCTCCATCAAGGAGGCGCAAGATGCGCACACTTCGTCGACCGGCAGCCCTCGCCGCCGGGATGACAATGGCCGCCGGCCTGGCGGTCACCGATCTCACCTCGGGCGGCACACCTGCCGACGCCCAGTCGCTGCTCTCGGTGCGGCGGGTGAACCTGGCCGCCCCGGCCCCTCCCCCGCCACCATCCCCTCCCCCGCCAAGGGTCGTGGGCCCACCCGCCGAGGCCCTCGCCTCCCTTCGCCAGTGCGAGTCGGGGGGCAACTACCGCACCGCCACCGGCAACGGCTACTACGGCGCCTACCAGTTCTCGCCCGACACGTGGCGGTCGCTGGGCTACGGCGGACTGCCCCACCAGGCGCCGCCGGCGGTGCAGGACCAGGCGGCGAGCAGGCTTTGGACGCTCACGGGGTGGCGGTCGTGGCCCGGCTGCAGCTCCAAGCTCCGCCTGCGGTAGTCGACCCAACTCCGACGCCGCCCGGCACCCAGGTCTCCGGCGGGGGCTCGGGCGCCGGGCGGCCACCAACGCCGGCCCGCCCGCGGCGAGCTTGCCATCGGCGCCGTTCCGCCCGAGACTCGGGCGGTGACCCGCATCCTCGACACCACGCCCGACTTCGAGGCGTTTGCCCGCAAGGCCAACCTGGAGATGCCCGTCAAGCGGGAGACGCTCTGGAAGGAGCGCTACGAGGGCAGCCATCCCGAGGTGTTCGAGGCCTTCAACGCCGAGCACGAGTCAGCCGAAGGCCGCACCGCCCTGGCCAAGGAGCTGGCCACCGTGCGGGCCCGTGCGCAGAAGGCGGCGCCGATCATGGTGGCCAACCTGGAGGAGGTCGACCCCGCCCTGGCGAGGGTCCTCGAGCTCCCCCCCGACCCGTCGCCCCTCCACGTGCTCCTCGTGGGCAGCTTCTCCACCAACGCCGCCGTGGGCCACGTGGGCGACGACGTCGTGGTGTTCCACTGCCTGGAGTGGTTCCAGTCGCCCGAGGGGGCCAAGGTTCTGGCCGCCCACGAGGCCACCCACGCCTGGTGCGAGCTGGCTACAGGCGAGGCGTTCCCCGAGGACGACGCCGCCGCCCTGGCCTTCGCCGAGGGCGTGGCCGTGGCCGCCTCACGGGAGGTGGTGCCCGGCCGCCCGCCCGAGGAGTACTTCTGGTACGGGCACGGAAACGTGGAGGACTGGGTGCCCTGGTGCGAGGAGCACCGGGACGAGCTGTTGGCGACCTTCGCCGCCGGCATCGACTCCCCCGAGACGGTCGAGGCCTTCTTCGGGGGCGGCTTCGTGGAGACGAAGTGGCGGGTGGGCTACTACGTCGCCGACGTCCTGGTGGCCGGCCTGGGCCGGTCGCTGCCCGAGCTGGCCCGCACGAGTGTCGCCGACGGGCGGGCCGCGATCCGGGCCGCCCTGGGCGTCGACTGAGGCAGCCGGCCGCTCAGGTGCGGCTGGCGGGCGTCGGCTCCCAGCCCAGGCGGGGGGCGTCGGACCACAGGCGTTCGAGGTCGTAGTAGCGCCGCACCTCGTCGAGGAAGACGTGGACCACGAAGTCGCCGTAGTCGAGCAGCACCCATTCCGCTTGCTCCCGGCCCTCCACCCGCAGCGGCGGGGGGCCCCCGACCGCCTTCACCGCCGCCTCGACCTCGTCGGCGATGGTGGCCACCTGGCGGTGGTTGCGGCCGCTGGTGAGAACGAAGGCGTCGGTGATGGCGAGCACCGCCCCCACCTCGAGGATGAGGGTGTCTTCCGCTCCCTTGGCGTCGCATGCCCGGGCGGCGGTGCGCGTCCACTCTCGTACCTGCTCGCGGTCGCGGTCGATCTCGGTGTACGTGGGGATCCCTCCCATCGGGACGGAGGCGGCGGACGCCGCCGGGAACGGGACGGTGGGCGGAGCAGCGACCACGGGGACGCTACCGGCCCGGGTCACAGGTCGAGCACGCTTTTCCCTCGGCCGGACACCGGCGGGCGAGCGATGGACCGCTCAGCAGACAGGCTGGTCGCTCCTCGACCTCATCTGTCACCAGCGTACAGACCGCGAGCCCGGATGACGTCGATCACGGGGTCGGGGACGAGGTAGTCGAGGGGGAGGCCGGCGGCGGCCCGCTGCCGCAGGTCGGACGCGGAGATGGCGAGGTGGGGGATGTCGACGCGGCGCACGCGCCACCCGGGGCCGGGATCGACGTCGGGG
>DASZJY010000126.1:0-2508 GCA_035947635.1 Acidimicrobiales bacterium
TTCCGTGTGGCCCGCTCGTCGTCCCAATCGTGGACGATGTGCTTGAGCAGGTAGAGGTCGCCGCCCTCGGGGACCTCGGCGAGGAAGTCGCCGCCGACGAGTTCGACCCGGTCGGCGATGCCCCTCGCCTCCAGGGCCGCCCGAGCCCCCTCGAGGACCTCGGGCCGGTCGAAGAGGACGCCTTGGGCCCGATCGTTCTCCTCCAGCAGGCGGGCCAGCAGCACGCCCTGGCTCCCCCCGACGTCGACGATGCGCCGCAACGGCGACACGTCGAGCTGGGCTACCACCTCCTCTGCCACCACCTCGGAGATGTTGGACATGGCAGCGGCGAAGGAAGCTCCCTCTTCGGGGTTGTCGCGGTAGTACTCCCACAGGGGCGAGCCGAGGACGCTCGGCGCCGCCGGCTCCCCCGTCCTCACCGTCTCGAAGAGCCGCTCGATCGAGCGCCAGTGCCCCGGGGCGGCCATGGCGACGGCCAGGTCGCGGAGCGACCGGTCGTCCGCCCGCAGCCACTCGCCGAGCGGCGTCAGGGCGAAGAGGTCGTCGGGGCGCCGGTCGAGGAGCTCCAAGGCGGTACAGGCCCGCAGGAACCGGGCCAGCACCTCGGGCGGGGCGCCGCTGGCCTCCGCCAGCTGTCCGGCCGAGCGAGGTCCCCCGGCCAGCTCGTCCACTATCCCCAGCCGCACCGCGCAGGCGACGATCTGGGAGCTCAGGTGCCCGAAGATCAGCTCCCGGAGCCGGAGGGCGGGAGCGCGGACCTCGTCGCCCGTCAGGAGGCCTTCCGCTTCATGGCGGCGCGCTGCCTCGGCGTCGTCCCCGCCCAGATCCCCGGCATGTTCTCGCTGAGCGCGTAGGCAAGGCACGGCTGGCGGGTGGGGCAGCGGTTGCAGACCTCGCGGGCGGCGTCGGCCGTGCCACCCGGCTCGATGAAGAAGATCGACGCGGGCATGCCCTTGCACGCGGCGTCGGACATCCAGGCGGGCCGGTCGAGGATCTCGGCCAGCGAGAGGGCCAAGGGGTCGCCGGGCGCCATGAGCGCTTCGAGCTCGGGGAGGGTGAGCAACACTGTTGCCAGTGTTGCACATGTGACTGGTGTGGTTAAAGAGGGTTGGCGGGATTTACTCCAGGCGACCGGCGCCGCCAGCGGCCACGCACCGCTGGTTGACGGTGTCGAAGCGGTTGCGCCACCAATGGTTCGTTCCGCAGGCGGGGTTGTAGTCGCCCCCGTCCACGCCGTCGTAGTTGGCGTAGATGTCACCCTCGCTGATCGCCCGGACCCGTTCCTTGTCGCGGCCGTTGCCCCGGCCCCGGTTCCCGGTCACCTCGGTCTCGACCGTGCCCTCGGCGAGGTGGATGCCGTCGAGGAGGTTGTTGTTGACGACGTTGTCGCGGATGGTGTTGCCGTGCTCGCCGAGGACGCCGCTGCCGGGGGACGGGCCGGTGATCTCGATGCCCGAGGCGAAGTTGCCCGATGAGTCGTTGCCCTCGATCACGTTGCCGTACGACACATGGATGAACGGCGGCCCCGAATGGTGTAGCTGGATCCCCGACGAGCGGTACGCCTCGGTCCCGTCGCCCGTGCTGTCGTGAACCCGGAGGCCGGTCTCGTAGATCCGGTTGCGGCGGACCAGGTTGAAGCCGTTGTTCGAGCCCACGCCCATGTGGAAGCCGCTGATGAGGACGCCGGCCAACCCGTTCCTCCGCATCAGGTTCCGCTCGACGACGTTCCGCTCGGCACCGGGGCCCTCGACGCGCACGCCGACGGCCTGGGAGTGGCGGCCAAAGGCGTCGCAACAGAACGGCGGCGGGTCGGGAATGGGGCCGTTGGCGGTCGAGCCGCAGACGGTGCCCTGCCCCCCGGGGGTCTCGTTCATGACGTCGTTGTCGCGGATGTCGTTGTTGGCCACCCGGTTGCCGTTCGAGTCGAACACCAGCGACACCGCCGAGAAGGGCCCGTTGCCGAAGAGCAGGTTGTGCTCGATCACGTTGTCGTCCGAGTTGAAGGCGGTGATGCCGTCCCCCAGCTCGCAGTAGGGGCCCTCGTCGGGGACGATGTCCTCGGGCTGGGAGTCGCGGCCGGTGACAACCCGGTAGTTGACGTTGTCCCGCGCCGTGACCCGGCGGACGGTGTTGCGACCTCCGCCCATGATGATGACGCCGGCGTCGAACCCCTGGACGGTGCCGTTCTGCAACTTCACGCCGGTGACCTGTCGGAGCACGATGCCGGCCTTGTCCGGCGCCACGCGGGCCTGCGGGGCGCCCGAGACCCTGTGCCCCCCGAGGTCGACGGTGATGTTGTCGGCGGCGATGACGATGCCCTCGCCGGGACAGGGGCCGACGTCGGCGGCGAGCTTGGTGCTCCGGGTGATGACGGCGCCGCACCCGACGGCCTGGCCCTCGGCCACGCCGGCCAGCAGGGTCCCCATCATCAACAGCGCCGTACCGATGCCCACCGCCGCTCGCCATGCCCTCCCGTTGGCCGTACCGGTCACCGGCGCCCTCCCCGCT
>DASZJY010000127.1:0-1656 GCA_035947635.1 Acidimicrobiales bacterium
ACCTGGTGTGCGCCGGGGGACGACCCCCGCTCCGGAGCCCCGAGGGCATCGAGCTCCACGCCCCCCACGGCCTCGACGCCGTCGCCACCGCCGACACCGTCATGCTGCCCGCCTGGCCCTACAAGACGCAGACGCCCGACCCGCAGCTGCTCGACGCCCTGCGGGCGGCCCACCAGCGGGGCGCGCGCCTCCTGTCGGTGTGTACCGGGGCGTTCGTCCTGGCCGCCACCGGGCTCCTCGACGGGCGGCCCGCCACCACCCACTGGATGCACGCCGGCGAGCTGGCCAAGCGCCATCCCCGGGTGAAGGTCGACCCGCGCGTGCTCTACGTCGACGCCGGCAACCACATCCTCACGTCGGCGGGAACGGCGGCCGGCATCGACCTCTGCCTCCACGTGGTCCGTACCGACCACGGCGCCGAGGTGGCCAACGCGGTGGCCCGCCGCATGGTCGTACCTCCGCACCGCGACGGGGGCCAGGCCCAGTTCGTCGACCTCCCCGTGGCGGGCACCGACGACGACACCCTCTCGGCCACCCTCGAGTGGATGACCGAGCACCTCGACCTGCCGTTGTCCGTGGGCCAGCTCGCCCGGCGGGCGGCCATGAGCCCCCGCACCTTCGCCCGCCGGTTCCGCGCCGCCACCGGCACCACGCCTCACCGGTGGCTGCTCCGCCAACGGATGCTGCTCGCCCAGCGCCTGCTGGAGACCACCGAGGAGCCGGTGGCCATGGTGGCGGCGCGCTGCGGGTTCACGTCCACCGCCGGCATGCGGGTGCAGTTCCAGCGGGAGCTGGGTGCGTCGCCGGCGGCCTACCGCCGCGCCTTTCGCCGGCCTCCTCCCGGACGGCCGGCGGCCGCCGATCTCAGCGCCTCGTAGGGCTTGGCGCCCTAGGTGAGGGCGACGGCGGTCACGCGGGGCAGGCCCTCGGTCAACGTCTCCCACGTCCGCCCGGCGTCGGAGGACGCGTAGAGCGCGCCGTCGGCGCTGGCGAAGACGACGAGGTCGCCATTGGCGGCCAGAGTCCCCGTGTCGACGTTGCCGCGCAGCCACTCGGGCAGCCCTTCCCGGCAGCGCTCGAACGCTCCCTGACCGCCGGGGCGGCGGTAGACGGCCGACCGCTCGCCACCCGGCCCGGTGGAGGCCGAGACCAGCACGTCGTCGCCGGCGACGGCGGCGGCCCGCAGGTAGGTGGCGTGCAGCCCGTCGGTGACGATGTCCCAGCTGTCGCCTCCATCGGCGCTGGTCGCCAGGCCGTAGGCGCACGGCGCCAGCAACGTACCGGACGGCGCCGCCAGCACCTGGTGCACGTCGGTGTCGACGTCGATCGTCGGCTCCCAGGTCTCCCCGCCGTCGGACGAGCGCACGATGCCGCCCACGTGCACGTTGGCGTAGACGGTGCCGTCGGCTCCCACCGCGAGCGAACGGGTGTCGGGCGGGCCGCCCCACGGCGTGTACCACCCTTCCCGCCCTTCGGCCTTCTCGAAGCCGACGACCGGCTCGGCCCGGCCGTCGCGGACGCGCAGTAGGTGGGCCTCGGCGGTGCCGACGAGGACGTCGTCGCCGGCGACCGCCAGACACCGGGCCGGTGGCGCCTCGTCGAACGAGGCGACCTGCTCCCAGGGTCCGTCGGCGTCCCCCGCCCACAGGAACCTGT
>DASZJY010000128.1:0-3939 GCA_035947635.1 Acidimicrobiales bacterium
CTCGATCTTCTTCATCTCGAGCATCGCCTGCATCACGCGGTCGGCGCGCTCGCGGTCCTCGTCGGCGAGGAGCTCGTCGAGGAGCTTCGGGATGATCTGCCACGAGAGGCCGTACTTGTCCTTCAGCCACCCGCAGGGGCCCTCCTCGCCGCCCTCGGAGAGCCGGTTCCAGAGGTCGTCGACCTCGTCCTGGGTCTCACAGCTCACCTGGAAGGAGATGGCCTCGTTGAAGTTAAACTCGGGGCCGCCGTTCAGGGCCACGAAGGGCTGCCCGTCCAGCTCGAAGTCGACCGTCATGACCATGCCCTCAGGTCGCGGCCCGGCTTGGCCGAAGCGGCTCACGCCCACGATCCGCGAGCTCGGGAACAGCGACGTGTAGAAGTTGGCGGCCTCCTCCGCCTGGGTGTCGAACCAGAGGCACGGCGTGATCTTTCCCATGGGGATCCGTCCTTTCGGTCATCGTGGGTCCGGGGAGATGACGGCGGCGGACGGCAGGACTCATCGCGCCGAACTGGTGCTGGGGGCGGTGTTGGCCCGGCCGCTACCAGCGGCCGCAGTCGGCCGCTGTCAGCTCAGGGCACCTCGACAGGATGCGCCGGCTGTCCGAGGTCCTGGGCGGCGCGAGTCCGCCGGCACCCGACGAGGCGGTGCGTCAGATCTCCACGACCTCGTAGGCGGCGGCGTGGATGGGGTACGCCTCCAATGAGCCCGACGCCTCGCGGAAACCGCTGCTCTGGGTGGCGTTCCTGAAGTCGTCGGCGCTCGCCCAACAGCCGACGTTGACGAAGCGGAAGTCGGGGTTCGCCGACGCCGCTTCGTGCAACGAGCTGCTGATGTAGCCGGGCTGCTCCTTGAGGTAGTCGTCTGCCTTCTTCCAGGCGTTCAGGAACTTGTCCCGGTCTTCGGCCGTCACCTCGTAGGCGACGATCGCCGTGCACTGCTCTTCGGCCATGATCAGAGCCTCCCCACCACTATGAGCGAAATCATCATAGTTGCCCGAGGTAGAAGCGGGTCCCTTGGTCGTCGGTGCACAGCGAAGAGAGCCCGTACGGCTGACGCTCCGGGTCGGTCGCAGTGCCTCCGGACGCGCGGACCCGTTCGACGGCGTCGGCGATGTCGTAGACCCGGTACATGGGCACCACTGTGGGCCGATCGGCGCCCCCAGCCATGCCCACCATGGGCACCACGTCCTCGACGGACCACCCGTCGTCAACGCGGCCCGGAGTGAACCGCCATCCCAGGACGGACCCGAAGAAGACCCGGGCGCGGGCGGAGTCCACCACCTCGACGGTGACGTAGACGAGGTCTCCGTGACGGGTGCCGGTCACCGGCCTGTCGGCGCCGGTGGGCCCGCCGGGTGTCTCGACGAGGGCGAAGGGCAGGCCCTGGTCGTCGGCGCAGTCGACCACCCGACCGTACGGCTCGACCCGCGCCGGTCCCGCCTCCCCCCCCGCCTCGCGGACCCGCTCTGTCGCCGCCGCCACATCCTCCACCGCGAAGCACAGGAACAGCGTGCTGCGGGCCTGCCCGCCCCAGAGCCCGTGGCGAGTGGACGTGCGTTCCACCTGCCGCCCGCGTCCGGCGGAGCCGGGGGTGTACGCCCATCCGAGCACCGTCGTGAAGAACACCGCCGCCCGTTCGACGTCGGGCACCCACAGGGAGACGTAGGCGATGTCGCCCCGACGGACGGCGGGCCTTGGCGCGGGCTCGTTGGGAGCCGGCTCCGAGGTGACGAGCCAGCGGTGGCCGAACGGGTCGCGCACCACCGCGTTGCGCCCGTAGGGATGGTCAGCCGGGGGGCGCTCGAGTGTGGCACCGGCGGCGACGGCGCGTGCCGTCAGAGCGTCGACATCGGAGACGGTGAGGTGCAGGGTGACCGTCGCTCCCTGCCCCGGAGAGGGGGCGACGACCCCCAGCTCCGGGTGCTCGTCGGCGAGCATCAGGAGACCCCCGGCGATCTCGAGCTCGGCGTGGCCGATGCGACCGTCGGGCATGACGATCGGGTCGCCCCGGCGGCGCGCGCCCAGCGCCTCGGCGTACCAGTCGAGCGCAGCTGCCGCGTCGGCGACCGCGATGTACGGCACGACGGCAGCCGCGGTCGCCGCCGCGGGCGGGGATTCCAGGGCCGGATCGGGCATCGTTCCTCCTGGGGACAGGCCTTCGAGGGCCTCGGCGATCCGGGCGCGCAGTCGGGCGGCGAAGCCGGGGTCGGGGTCGGTCGGGACGACCGGGGCGCGCAGCGCCTCGAAC
The DNA here is from genome assembly GCA_035947635.1 of Acidimicrobiales bacterium. Classification (GTDB taxonomy): domain Bacteria; phylum Actinomycetota; class Acidimicrobiia; order Acidimicrobiales; family AC-14; genus DASZJY01. The sequence goes on from DASZJY010000128.1 coordinate 2,251, forward strand.
GGATCAGCCATCGCAGGACTCCTCGCCGTAGGCCCGGCGAAAGGCGGTCCGGGCGCGTACGAGCAGCGCCTCGGTGGCGTGCAGCGTGCGCTCGAGCAGCGCCGCGACCTGAGCGACGGGCAGGTCGTCGAGGTACCGCAGGGTGAGGGCGGCGCGGTGGTGGGGGCCCAGGCGCTCGAGCGCCTGGCGCGCCCGGGCGACGTCGAGCTTGACGTCCCAAGGGTCCTCGGGGGGATGCGGGGTGTCGTCGACCAGCGCCCGCAGGCTGCGATCGTCCCGCGCCTGGCGGCGCCAGTGGTCGACCAGCTTGTGGCGGGCTACTCCCAGCATCCACGGGACACTGAGGGAAGGCGGGTCCTCTCGCCGCACGGCGTCGACGGCGGCGAGGAACGTCTCGGCGGTGAGGTCCTCGGCGAGGGCGACCCGGCCGCAGCGGGACAACAGGTAGCCGTAGACGTGGGGCAGGGCGACGTCGTACAGCTCCAGCAGCGCCGCCCGGGGCTCGATCACGCCCCTATGTCGTCCCGAGGGCCCGCTCTCCGACGGGTGGCGGTCGCCTTTTCTCAGTCGGCCCTGGCCAGACCGACGGGACAGCTCACGCCGGTGCCGCCCAGGCCGCAGTACCCGTTGGGGTTCTTGGCCAGGTACTGCTGGTGGTAAGCCTCGGCGTAGTAGAAGGGCCCCGCTTCGGCGATCTCCGTCGTGATCGGGCCGTAGCCGGCGGCGGACAGTCGCTCGGCGAACAGGTCCCGTGAGCTCGACGCCGCGTCCCGCTGGGCGTCGGACGCCCAGTAGACGGCCGACCGGTACTGGGTGCCGACGTCATTCCCCTGGCGCATCCCCTGGGTGGGGTCGTGGTTCTCCCAGAAGAGCTTGAGCAGGGTGTCGTAGCCGACGACCGCCGGGTCGAAGACGACGAGCACCGTCTCGGCATGGCCGGTGCGGCCGCTGCACACCTCCTCGTAGGTCGGGTTGGGGGTGTAGCCGCCGGCGTAACCGACCGCGGTGCTGTAGACGCCCTCGGTGCGCCAGAACACCCGCTCGGCGCCCCAGAAGCAGCCCATGGCGAACTGGGCCGTCTCCATCCCCTCGGGGAACGGGGGACGAAGGGGGTGGCCGTGGACGGCATGGGCCGAGGGCACGGCCACGGGCTCGGCCCGCCCGGGCAGGGCGGCGTCGGCGGTGGGCATGGGGGCGGCGCGGCGGGTGAAGATCATCGTCCCCAGGGTAGGCGGCAGCGGTGTGTTACGAGGCGGCGGCGCTCAGGCGACGATCGAGATCGGGGAACCCACCGGAAGCTCGGCGGCGAGGGCGGTGATGGCCTCGTTGGTCACCCGGATGCAGCCCTGGCTCACGTCCCGCCCGAGCTTGGCCGGCTCGTTCGTGCCGTGGAGCCCGACCTGGCCGGGCCCACCGGCGAAGCTCGTGTGGACGTCGGAGAAGGCGGACAACCCGAACGCCCACGGGCCGTAGGGCCCACGAGGATCGCCGGTGTCGAGCAGCTCGGTGAGGTAGTAGTCGCCGGTGGGAGTGGGGGCTTTCGGCATGCCCACCGCGACCGTCTCCTCGCGCACCACCTCGTTGCCTTTCCACACGGTCAGGCGGTGGGCGCCCAGGGCCACCTCGATGCGCCAGTCGTGCTCGGACAGCGTGACATCGCTCGCCCGCAGCCATCCGGTGGCGCCGTTG
>DASZJY010000129.1:0-5649 GCA_035947635.1 Acidimicrobiales bacterium
CCCTCGACGAGCCGCGCGACCAGGCGCTACGCAAGCCGCCGGCGTACACGCGGGCGGACATCGACCATCTGGTCGCCTACGTGGCGTCGCTGGGGCCCGGGCCCGAGGTCCCGAAGGTGCACCCGGAGGAAGGCGACCTACCGACCGGCTACGAGCTCTACGCCAACAACTGCGCTTCCTGCCACAGCTCGGCGGGGGCGGGTGGGGCGGTCGGGCGGGGGATCATCGCCCCCAACCTCCAGAAGGCGACGTCTACCCAGGTCGCCGAGGCGATCCGCATCGGCCCCGGCGTCATGCCCGTGTTCGGCCCCGAGGCCCTCGACGACCACCAGGTGGCTTCGGTCGTGCGCTACGTCGAGTATCTCCAGGCCCCCGAGGACGAGGGCGGCCTCGGGCTGGGGCACCTGGGGCCTCTCCCCGAGGGGTTCGTGGCGTGGCTCGTCGGTCTGGGGCTCATGCTCCTGGTGATCCGCTGGATGGGGACGACGGATTGACGGCCACGTGACAAAGGACCAGAAGAACACCGAGGAAACGCAGGACCAACCTGCCGACGGCAACGAGGACCAGGCGCCCCGGGTGCGAATGGCCGAGCGGCGCATCGCCACCTCGTTCACCCTTGCCACTCTCGCCGCCCTCGGCCTCGCCGGGGTGTACGTGTCGGGTGGTCAGGCCCAGGCCGAAGGTGCCCTGCTCTTCGTGTCCCTCGGCGGGGTCGGCGTGGGGCTGGTGCTGTGGGGCCGCCACCTGCTCGGCGACGAGGAGGTCACCGATCAGCGCAAGGAGATGGAGGCCTCCGAGGAGGAGAGAGAAGAGGTGGGGGAGGCCATCGACAGCGACGCCGGGCTGGGCCGCCGCCGGTTCCTCGGACGCCTCCTGGGTGCCGCCGCCGCCGCCCTCGGCCTGGCGGCGTTGTTCCCGATCCGCTCCCTGGGCCCCAGCCCCGGCGACCGGCTGCGTCGCACCGCCTGGCGGTCCGGCGCCCGGCTGCTCGACCAGGACGGGCGCCTCGTCAGGGCCGACACGGTGACGCTCGGTGGCATCGTCACCGTCTTCCCCGAAGGGCACGAGGAGTCGGCCGACTCCCAGGCCGTGCTCGTCCGGGTGGAGGCCGAGCGCATGCACCCTCGCCCCGGGCGGGAGACCTGGGCGCCCGAGGGAAATGTCGCCTACTCCAAGATTTGCACCCACGTGGGTTGCCCAGTGGGGGTCTACCAGGCGTCAACCCACGAGCTGGTGTGCCCGTGCCACCAGTCGACCTTCGACGTGCTCGACGGGGCCCGTCCGAAGTTCGGCCCCGCCACCCGATCGCTGCCCCAGCTGCCCCTGGCCGTCGACCATGAAGGGTTCCTCGTGGCCCAGGGTGACTTCGACGAGCCCGTCGGGCCGGGATATTGGAGCCGCTGATGAGCTCGCCTCCCAAGGTCCGGCGCGGCATGGCCTGGGTCTACGACCGCCTCGGCGGCAGCAACTTCACCAAGACGGCCCTGAAAAAGGTCTTTCCCGATCACTGGTCGTTCATGATCGGCGAGGTCGCCCTGTACTGCCTGGTCGTCCTGATCCTCACGGGCGTCTACCTGACGTTCTTCTTCGTCCCCGGCTCGGAGGAGGTCGTCTACCACGGCGACTACGCCCCGTTGGAAGGGGTGAAGATGTCGGCCGCCTACGCCTCCACCCTTGACATCAGCTTCGGGGTGCGCGCCGGGCTGGTCATGCGCCAGATGCACCACTGGGCCGCCCTGGTGTTCATCGCCGCACTGGTCGTGCACCTGTGCCGGGTGTTCTTCACCGGTGCCTTTCGCCGCCCCCGCGAGATCAACTGGATGGTCGGCGTCACCCTGCTCCTCCTGTCCATCGCCAACGGGTTCTTCGGCTACTCGCTGCTCGACGACCTCCTGTCCGGCACTGGTGTGCGGGTCGGCTACTCCATCGCCCTCTCCATTCCCGTGTTCGGGGAGTGGCTCGCGTTCCTGTTCTTCGGTGGCGAGTTCCCGGCCGTGCACTTCATCAGCCGGTTCTTCGTGCTCCACGTGCTGTTGCTGCCCGCCCTGATCGTCGGCCTCCTCACCGCGCACCTGGCCATCCTGTGGCGGCAGAAGCACACTCAGTTCAGGGGGCCGGGGCGCAGCGAGGACAACATCGTCGGCTCCCGGCTGTGGCCGACCTACGCGCTCAAGTCGGTCGGGTTGTTCTTCATCGTCACCGCCATCCTGGCCGGCCTCGGGGGGCTGGCCCAGATCAACCCGGTGTGGCTCTACGGTCCCTACGACCCGGCCCAGGCGGCGGCGTCGACCGCCGGCTCCCAACCCGACTGGTACGTGGGGTGGCTCGACGGCGCCCTGCGGATCATGCCGGGATGGGAGATCCGCGCCTTCGGCTTCACCGTTGCCAACCCATTCTTCCCCGGAGCCCTCCTTCCGGGGTTGACATTCGTGGCCATGTACGCCTGGCCTTTCCTCGAGCGGCGCTTCACCAAGGACCGGGCATCCCACAACCTGCTCGACCGCCCTCGCGACGCCCCCAACCGCACGGCCCTGGGCGCAGCGGCGTTGGCGTTCTACCTCGTGCTGTTCTTCGCCGGCGGCAACGACATCCTCTCCAACATCTTCAGGATCGCCCCCGAGAAGGTCACCAACCTGTTCCGCATCATGGTCATCGCGGGGCCCATCGGCACGTTCTTCGTGACCCGCAGCGCCTGCCGCGGCCTCGCCCGCTCGGGTGCCCACCCCACCGAGGGGCCGGTGGGGTCACGCATCCGCCGCACCCCGCGTGGGGGCTACGAGGAGGTCGGAGACACGATTTGAAGCCCCGCCCTTGTAGCCTGCCCGACCGTCGGGCGGCCGGGGGGCAACCAGTGGTGCGCTCAGGCCTTGGCGTTGGCCTCCAAGGCGTAGCCCAGGGTGGCGGTGCCGACGAGGAGCCCGCCGAACAGCGTGAGCCACACGCCGAAGACCAACCCCACCGCCAGCACGACCACCCCGCACGCCCCGACAAAGGGCCAGATGCTGCTCGAGGGAAAGTAACCGACGTCGGCGTCCTCGTCTTCGGGCTCCGGCTCGGCCCGGTCCTGGGGGCGCAGGCCGTGGCGGCGGGAGAGGAGGGCGAGGTAGGCGCCCACGAAGAGGAGGGCCAGGAACGACAGCGACAGCAGGATGGATCCGGCCTCCTCCCCGGTGAGGACCAGGTAGGCCAGGGCGTTGAGCGACATGAGGGCCCCGCCGCCCACGAACAGCCGCCACTCGACCTTCACGCCTCGCCCCTCACCGGGCGACCGCCTGCCGGCGGTCGTAGACCGGGCGCTCCGAGCGGATCGGGGGCAGCTCGTGGAAGTTGTGCTCGGGAGGAGGCGACGAGGTCGCCCACTCCAGGGTGTGGCCTTCCCACGGGTCGTCGCCGGCCCGTTGCCCCCAGCGGAAGGTGATCCAGAAGTTCACCAGCAGGGCGAGGGTCGAGACGCCCACGAGGAAGGCTCCCACCGTCGAGACGAGGTTGAGGAAGCTCAGGCCCTGGTCGGCGGCGTAGTCGGCCACCCGCCGCGGCATCCCCCGGAGCCCGAGGAGGTGCTGGGGCCAGAACGCCAGGTTGAAGCCGGCGAAGAGCAGCCAGAAATGCACCTTGGCCAGGCCCTCGTCGAGGAGCCGCCCGGAGAACTTGGGGAACCAGTAGTACAGGCCGGCGAAGAACCCGAAGACGGCGGTCCCGAAGAGCACGTAGTGCATGTGGGCGACGACGAAGTAGGTGTCGGTCACGTGGAAGTCGAACGGCGGTGAGGCGATCATCGGCCCGGTGAGGCCGCCGATCAGGAAGATCAGCAGGAAGCCGATGCAGAACAGCATCGGCGACTCGAAGCTGAGCCGGCCCCGCCACATCGTCCCCACCCAGTTGAAGAACTTGACGCCGGTGGGCACGGCGATGAGGTAGGTCATCCCGGCGAAGAACGAGAGCGAGATGGCTCCCGTCGAGAACATGTGGTGGGCCCAGACGCTCACCGAGAGAGCGGCGATGGCGAGGGTGGCGAAGACGAAGCCCCGGTAGCCGAAGATCGGCTTCCGGGAGAACACCGGCAGGATGTCGGTGACGATCCCGAAGAACGGCAGCGCCACGATGTAGACCTCGGGGTGGCCGAAGAACCAGAACAGGTGCTGCCACAGGATCGGCACCCCACCCGCCTGGGCGTCGAAGAAGTGGGCGCCCAGATGGCGGTCGGCGTAGAGCATGGCCAGGGCGGCCGTGAGCACCGGGAAGGCGAGCAGCACGAGCAGGCTCACCACCAGCATGTTCCAGGTGAAGATGGGCATCCGGAACATGGTCATCCCGGGCGCCCGCAGGGTGATGATCGTCGTGATGATGTTCACCGCCCCGAGCACGGTCGCCACGCCCGTCACCACCAGCGACACGATCCAGAGGTCGGCGCCCGCCCCGGGCGCCCGTACCGCGTCGGACAGCGGGGTGTAGGCGGTCCAGCCGAAGTTGGCCGCCCCCTGAGAGGTGAGGAAGCCGGAGACCATGATAAGCCCGCCACCGACGAACAGCCAGTAGGACAAGGCGTTGAGGCGGGGGAAGGCCATGTCGGGCGCGCCCAGCTGGAGGGGCACGAGGTAGTTCGCCAGGCCGAAGGCCATGGGCACCGCGAACAGGAACATCATGATGCTCCCGTGCATGGTGAACAGCTGGTTGTAGGTCGACTCGTCGATCACCTGCACTCCCGGCCGGGCCAGCTCCGTGCGCATGAGCAGAGCCAGCAGGCCGCCTACCAGGAAGAACACGAACGCCGTGGCCATGTAGAGGATGCCGATGCGCTTGTGGTCGGTGGTGGTCAGCCACCCCACCAGGCCCTCGGCTTGGCGACGGGGCTGGGGCGGGGGTGGGCTTTCGGTGCGCTCGGCGACGACGGTCATTGCGCGGTCCCCGGGACTGGCGGCCGGGTGCGCCCCTCTTGCTGGGCCGCGAGCCAGGCCTGGAACTCCGCCGGCGGCACGACGTCGACGGTGAACGCCATGCGGGCGTGGTCGAGCCCGCAGAACTCGGCGCACAGGCCCGAGAACCGACCCACCCGGGTGGTGGTCACGTCGACGCGGTTCTCCTCCCCGGGGACGACGTCCCGCTTGTCCAAGAAGGCGGGCACGTAGAACGAGTGGATGACGTCCGTGCTGGCCAGCGCGAAACCCACCCTACGCCCCGCCGGCAGCACGAGGGTGGGCGGGTGGTTGGAGTCCCCGACGACGGTCACGCCGGCCTCGGGGTAGTGGAACCGCCAGCCCCACTGGAAACCGGTGACGTCCACGCGGACGTCGGGCCTCTCCTCGGTGTGGGTGGTCCGCCGCTGGGTCGCGACGGTGAGCCCGAACAGCACGGCGACGATCACGAGCGGGACCGCGGTGTAGAAGAGCTCGAGGCGGACGTTGTCCCGGAACTGGGGCGGTTCGCCGTCGCCCTGGGTCTGAGCCTGGCGGCGGTAGCGGACCACCGACCAGGCGATGAGACCGATGACGAGGAGCCCGATGGCCATGGCGACGAGGAAGAGCACCCGCCACAGGTCGACGATGTCGCTGCCCTGTTCGCTGGCCGGCTCCGGGAGGCCGAACCGGGTGCTGCACCCGGTGCCCGCGAGCAGGAGGATCCCCGCCGCCGGCCGCTGCGTCCTGTCGGCGG
>DASZJY010000130.1:0-11571 GCA_035947635.1 Acidimicrobiales bacterium
GGCACGACGATCTCCAGCTCGAGCGCCTTGCGGACGCCGGCGTCGACCACGGTGACAGGCCGGGGCCGCCACTCTCCCGTGGTCGGCTCGCGGTGACGGCCCCCCAGGAAGCGGGCGATCTCGTCGAGGGGACGCTGGGTGGCGGACAGCCCGATGCGCTGCGGCGACCGCCCGGTGAGGCGCTCGAGCCGCTCCAGCGACAGGGCCAGGTGGGCGCCGCGCTTCGTGCCGGCGACCGAGTGGATCTCGTCGACGATCACGTGCTCCAACCCGGCCAGCACCTGGCGGGCCGACGAGGTGAGTATCAGGTAGGGCGACTCCGGCGTGGTGATGAGGATGTCGGGCGGGTGTCGCACGAGGTCGCGCCGCTCGGCCTGCGGCGTGTCGCCCGTGCGGGTGGCGACCGAGATGGCGGGTGCAGGGAGTCCCTGGCGCTCCGCCTCCAGGGCCAGCCCGGCCAGAGGTGCCCGCAGGTTGCGCTCGACGTCGTAGCTAAGCGCCTTCAGAGGTGAGACATACAGGACCTTGCACGCGGCGTCGCCTTGGCGACCGGCGGTGAGGAGCCTGTCGAGGCACCACAGGAAGGCGGCGAGGGTCTTGCCCGACCCGGTGGGAGCGAGGACCAAGGTGTGCTCGTGGCGGCTGATGGCCGCCCAGCCCTGCTCCTGCGCCGGCGTGGGCGCCTCGAAGGTGGCCTCGAACCACGCCCGGGTGACCGGCGAGAACCGGTCGAAGGCCCCGGAGGTCATGTGCCAAGGGTACGACCGCCACCGACGCCGGCAGTACGGTGGACGAGGTGGAACACGTGCGTTGGGACGACCGGCCCCGGCTCCGCCGTCCCGTGCTGGTCGCAGCCTTCGAGGGATGGAACGACGCGGCCGCCGCGGCGTCGACGGCGGCGCGCTACCTCAAGGCCAGCTGGGGGGCCAAGCCGTTCGCCACGATCGATCCCGAGGAGTTCTACGACTTCTCCTCCACCCGGCCTCAGGTGCGCCTGGGCGGAGGGTTGACGAGGGAGATCATCTGGCCGAGCAACGAGCTGTCGGCTGCTTCCCTCCCGGAGACCGGTCGCGACGTTGTGGTGCTGATCGGCACCGAGCCCCAGCTGCGTTGGCGCACGTTCTGCGCCCAGGTCGTCGACGTGGCCAACGAGCTCGGCTCCGAGCTGGTCGTCACCCTCGGCGCCCTCCTGGCCGACGTGGCCCACACCAGGCCGGTGAAGGTCACGGGCACGGCGGCCGACGCCGAGCTCGTCAGCCGTCTCGGCCTCGAGCGCTCGACCTACGAGGGACCCACCGGGATCGTCGGCGTGCTGCACGACGCCTGCCGCCGAGCGGAGATCAAGTCGGCTTCGCTGTGGGCGGCCGTCCCCCACTACGTGGCCGCCACCCCGTCACCAAAGGCCACGCTCGCCCTCGTCCGACGCACGACCACCCTGCTGTCGACGCCGCTCGTCACCGCCGATCTGGAGCAGCGGGCGGTCGACTACGAGCAGCAGGTGAGCGAGGTCGTCGCCACCGACGAGGAGGTCGCCGAATACGTCCGCCGCCTGGAGGAGGCGGTCGACGCATCCGCCGACGAGGAGCCCCTCCAGCCCCAGTCGGGCGAGGTCATCGCCGCCGAGTTCGAGCGCTTCCTGCGCGACCAGCAGAGCGAGTAGGGCTCACCGCCCGAGCTGGCGGTGATCGGGTAGCGGTTCGCTCCACGACCAACGCCTTCGTCAGGGGCGGACCCCGAAGCGGGCCAGGGTGGCGGCGGCATTGGGGAAGACGGCGGACGTGGCGGCGACGAGGTCTTGCGGTCGGGCGACCTGGTGGCCCTCTTGGGCGACGTAGACCCGCAGGGCGCAGTCGACGAGTGACAGGTCGCCCAGCGCGGCCAGCGCCTGCGCCCCCTGGACGTAGGCGCCCGCGTAGTACGCGCCGGGCCGGGCGTCCCAGTACGTCATGGGCTCGCCCAGATGGCCGGCGGCGGCGGCCGGCAGGGGGCGGGAGCGCAGGGCGTCGAGCGTCCCCTCGAAACGGCCCTCGGCCCAGGTGGCCAGGCCCTCGTCGAGCCACGGATCACGGCCCTGGTCGTTTCCGACCAGGCCGTAGAACCACTGGTGGGCGACCTCGTGGCTCGTCGTGGACATCAGGGTCCCGGGCCCCTGCATGACGTGGCCTGGGTACTCGATGCCGCCTCTCAACCGGGGCGTGATCCCGAGGGTGTACGCGGGCCACGGGTAGGCGCCGAAGCGGCGGCCGAAGTCCTCCAGTGAGGCGACGACCCGGTCGCGGTAGGCCTCGGCCGAGGCGCCGACGCCACGGTGCACGCCCACCGTGACCTCGACAGGGTCGGGCGCCCGGGCGATCGCGGTGGCGGTGGCGAAGCGGCCGACCGACACGGCCACGTCGCGCATCGCCGTCGCCCTCCAGTGGCCCGGCCGGTCGTTCGTCCCGCTGGCCAGCACCGAGAGCCCGTCGGGGACGGTGACGGTGAGGTCGAAGTCGGCGGTCGGGGCGGTGGACGCCTCGGCGAAGCCACCGGTGGGAGGTTCGGTCGCCCAGCCGACACCCGGCTCCCACGAGAGGATCGGGAAGAACGATCCCAGGCGCACGGCCTCACCATCGAGCGATACCCGGTCGCCGCTGGCCGCCGGCAGGCGGAGCGTCCATGGGACGGCGACGTCCACCGCGGCGCCCGCGCTCAGCGTACGGCCGGGCCGGACCACCAGGACGGTGGGCTCCACGAGGACCGCGTCGACGGGGCGCCCGTCGAGTGTGACCGCCCCCGTCTCCAGGCGGGCTCCCCCGACCGCCAACACCGGGGCGTTGGGCCACAGCCGGAACACCAGGCGGTCGGTGGCGATGTCGGGCGTGAAGCGCACCCGCACGTCACCGTCGACCACGCCCTGAGCCGGGCGGACGTCGACCCGCAGGGTGTAGCGCGGCCGATCGGGCGCCGGCTCAGCACGAGGCGGGATGGCCGGGCACGACGGGCGAGTCGCCGCTGGCAGCGACGTCGGCGCCGCCGTCGTCGTCGGCGCCCTCGAGGGGGTCACCGCCCCAGAGCCGGCAGCGCCGCCACCGTCGTCGCGGCACGCCACGAGGGTGACCATGAGCAGGGCGACGACGGCGAGGCGCCCGGCAACCATCGGGCCATGGTGCCAGCGGCGGCGACGGTCCCGGCCGCGGCGCCTGAGGCGACCTACGGTGGCGCCATGGCGAAGCTCGTGCCGACGTGCGTGTGGCGCGCCGCCCCCGAGCTGGTGATCGCCCTGGACGACCGCTTCGGCCCCCCGGTCGACGCCTATGTGAACGGGTCGCAGGCGTGGCTGCGAGAGAGCGGCCCCGGGGACATCACGGTGGAATGGCGTCTGCACCCGGTGGCCGGTTACCGCCGCCCGGACGGCGTGGACACCTACGACCTGTTCGAGGTCACCGCCGGCGCTCTCGCCGAGGGCCGGCCTCCGCCCACCGCCCTCGACCATCTCTGGGAGGGCCTCGAGGCCTTCCCCGCCTACGGCGACGAGGTCGAGCCCGCCACTCTTGCCGCGTCGTGCAGGGAGGAGCTGGGCCGGGCGCCCGACGCGTTCGGGCTGGTCGACCACGACCGCATCGGCGACGAGTGGGAGAAGACCTCGGGACGGACGTCGATCGTGGCATCGCTGCTGGCCCAGCTCGGCAGCTGAGCGCAGGGCAACGAGCGATCCGCCGGTGGCTATGTACCGTCTTCCGCGCATGTCCACCGCCGGTTCGAGGTGCCGCCCCCTCCGCGTGACGCTCACCGCGCTCGCGCTGGCCGCCCTCGCGCCCGGGGGGCTCGATCCCACGGCGGCGGGGGCTACCCAGGGCGGCGACCGTAACCCGGCCGTGCTCGTGCTCGTGCCCGAGCTGCGCTGGGCCGACGCCCCGGCCGTGCTCCGCGACTGGGCCAAGACGAGCCTTTCGCTGCGGTCGGCGCACCCGCGGGCCGGCGCCGCCGACGGCTACCTGACCGTCAGCAAGGGGGGCCGCTCCGCCGCGCCGGCAACGGGCGTCGGCCCGGTGGTCCCGACGTCCGAGGGCGGCGTGCGCCTGGCCCGTTGGGAGGACCTCCGCCGCCACGACCGCTCGCTCGGCTACTCGGGGGAGCTCGGCGCGCTGGGCGAGGCGTTGACCCGCTGGGGGCGGCCATGGGCGCTGGTCGCCGACGACCCGGCGGCAGCGGCGGCGGTGGCCGACCGTCGGGGTGTCGTTCCCCACGTCGAGCCAGGCGGGGCCACGGCGGTGGAGCCGCTCCTCACCGGTGGCACCGACGCGGTCGTCGTCGCCGTCCCCGCCGACCAGGTGAGCACCGTCGCCAGCGGCGCCGCCGCCGGTGGGGCCGGCTGCGTGGTCGTGGCCAGCGTCTCGTCGCCCGACCGGACCCGTCATCTGGGCGTGCTGGCGACCTCCCCGGGCTGTGGCCTGGGCCAGAACGGGCTCACGTCCCCTGCCACCCACCAGGAGCACCTGAGCACGCTCGTGGACGTGGGGCCGACGTTCCTCGCCCAGCTGGGCATCCCTCGCCCCGAGGGGATGGGCGGCGCGCCGGCCGAGCCGTCGGGGCCGGTGTCCGTCGCCGACTTGGTCGAGCGGGACGAGCGGGTGGTGGTCGCCGACCGCTCCCGCGCCCCGTTCATCTGGCTCTTCGTGCTCCTTCACGCCGCCGGCGCGGCGGTGGCGCTGCGGCGGCCCAAGAGCCGGCCGGCGGTGGCGTACGGGCTCCTCGCCGTCCCGCCCACCAGCTTCCTCGTAATGGCCGTCCCGTGGTGGCGCTGGGGAGCGGGCGGCGCCATCGTCGCCGGAGCGGCCATCGCCGCCGCCCTCGCCGTGGTCGCCGCCTTCCTCGGCCGGACCGACGTGCGCGCGGGCCTCGGGTTCCTCGCCGTCGTCACCGCCGCCGTGGTGGGGATCGACGCCGTGCTCGGTGGCCGCCTCGAGATCGACGCCCCGTTCGGCAACTCGCCGGTGGTGGCGGGCCGCTTCTACGGCGTCGGCAACATCGGCTCGGGCTTCCTGGCCGCCGCCATCCTCCTCGCCGCCGGTCTCGCCCTCGACCGTTGGGGGAGGAGGGCCCTGGCCGCGAGCAGCGCGGCGATGGCCGCTGGGGTGGTGGCGGGAGGCGCTCCCTGGTTCGGCGCCGACGTCGGCGGTGTGCTCTCGGCGGTGCCGGCGTACGGCACGCTGGCACTGGGCCGGGGCAGGGGCCGCCCCTCCCTCCGCCTCGTCCTCCCTCTCGTCGCCGCCACCCTGCTTGTGCTCGCCGTGTTCGTGGCCGTCGACCTCTCCCGCCCGGTCTCCTCCCGCACCCACCTGGGACGGGTGGTCGGCGACGACCTCGTCGGTGACGTGACCCGCAAGGCGGGCAAGGCCCTGGCGACAGTCAAGAGCCCCCTCCCCCTCGTCATCGTCATCGGCGGCGTCGTCCTGTTCCGGACCGTTCGCCGCCTGGACAGCCGTCCCGCCCTACAGGCCACGGCGTGGGCCCTCGGGGTAACCGGGGTCCTCGGCTCGGTGCTCAACGACTCCGGCTTTCTCGTCGGGGCGGCGGTGATGGCGGTGGCCTGGCCCGCGCTCATGGTGCTCGCCCCGTCACCGGGCGGCGACCCCGTGGCCGCCGAGCCCGTGGCGGCGGGCCGTCGACCCCGGCCCGGGCCGGTGGAGGCGGCCCGATGAAGGCTCAGGACGACCGGCCCGCGCCTCCGTTGCCGCGCCTCGTAGGCCTCCGTCTGCTGGCCGTCCTCGCCGTCGCCTCGCTCGCCCTGCACCTGCCGGGGCTCACTGTCCATCTCTTCAACTCCGACGAGGCGAGCCTGGCGACGATGGCCATGGTCATCGACCGGGGCGGCCGCCTCTACCACGACACGGCCGACCGCAAGCCGCCCGTCGTGCCGTACGTGTACGCCGCGGTGGCCGAGCTGACCGGCAGCCGGGACCTCCGTCCGGTGCGGGCGGTGGCCGCTCTCGTCCTCGCCGCCACCGCCGCCCTGCTGGCGGCCGAGGCGCAGCGCCGGTACCGCAGCCGGACGGCCGCCTTGGGCGCGGCGACCCTCTTCCTCCTGGCCAGCGTGGCCTTCTTCCCAGCCGATACACAGGCGGCCGGCTTCGAGGTCTTCATGCTGTTGCCCATGACCGCGGCGGTGGTGGCGGCCGGTCGAGGCCGCGCCGCGCAGGCGGGGCTGTGGCTGGCCCTGGCCTGCCTCTGCAAGCAGACCGCGGTGACCACCGCTCTCCCCATCGCCTGGCTCCTGTACCGGTCGGGAGGGTGGCGACCCATCGTCAGGGCCCTGGGGGCCGGCACCGGGCTGCTCGCTGTCACCGCCCTGGCCTTCGGGCCGTCGCAGTTCCTGCTGTGGACCGTCACCGGCAACGGCGGCTATCTCGCGCTGCGGGGATCGGTGGGAGCGACGATCGTCCGGGGCCTGGCCATGACGGGTGCCTTCCTGGGCATCAACCTCGCCCTGTTCCTGCTGGCCGGGGTCGCCGCGGCCCGGCGGAGGACGGCCGACGTCGACCTGTGGCTCTGGCTGGTGGGCGGTGCCCTCGGCGTCCTGGCCGGACTGCGCTTCTTCGGGCACTACTACCTGCAGCTGCTGCCCCCGCTCGTCCTGCTCGCCGCCGCCGCCCTCCCCTCGGTGAACACCCTCGCCCGCCGGGCGGCCACCGGGGCGATGGCAGTTTCCGCCGCGGTGATGTGCGCGGTGGCGTTCCTCCCCGCCGACGAGCGGGGTCTGCTGCCCTACGGCGCCATCGCCGCCGAGGTGCGCCGCATCACCACCCCGGACGAGACCGTGCTGGTCTGGGGGGAGTTCCCCGAGATCTACTGGGCCGCCGATCGGGAGCCGGCCACCCGTTTCATCCACACCGGCTTCCTCACCGGGAACTCAGGCGGGCGGGACCCCGGCACCGGCGCGTCCGACGACGGGCTACCCGGGGCGTGGAGCATGCTCGACCACGACCTGCGGGCTCACCCACCCGACCTCATCGTCGACACGAGCCCTGCCGGCATACGCAACTCCGAGTACTACCCGCTCGAGGACACGACCCTGTGGGAGCGCATCCAGCACGACTACCGGCTGGCGGCGACGCTCGACGGCGTGCGCTTCTACCGCCACGTCGGCACCGGCGCCGGCCCCTGACGTCGCGAGCCCGCTCAGCCGCCGGTGAAACCGCGCTTCCGGCGCCACATCCGGCGCCACGAACGCTGCTCCTCCTCCGCCGACGAAGATCTGGGCCCCGTAGCCCGCGGAAGGGGCGGCGACGTGGGCTCGACGACCTCGAGCGCACCACGACTCGAACTGCTGTCGGGCGGCTCGCTGCCGGGTTCGCCCGCGCCAGGGGTGACCCCTAGGTCGCCGGGACGGTCGCCGGCAAAGACGTCGTGGTCGACATCGGTATCGCCGACCACCTCGGCGGCGGTGGCGCTGGCGCCATCGCCGGACGTGTCGACGTCTCCCTCGGCGTCGCCCTCCCCGTTGCCGCCCACCTCCTCAGTGGACGTTTCGGCGTCGGCGTCGGCGTCGGGGGAGGTGGTCTCGACGATGGCAGCATCGGCTTCGTCCGGCGGGGACCCGTCGGCAATCGCGTCCGCGGCCGCGTTGGCGTCGGTGCCACCCGGCGGGGTGTCGACGGCCTCGCCGTCGGCAGTGGCGTTGGCGTGGGCTTGCTCTGACGGGGCGTCGACGGCGGCGGCATCTGATTGGGCGTCGACAGCGGCGGCATCGGCAGCGGCATCGGTGTCGGCTTGCCCTGATGGGGTTTCGGCGGCGACGTCGGCGTCATCTGACGGGGTGTCGACGACCTCGCCGTCGGCAGTGGCATCGGTCGTCGCAACAAAAGCGGCGTCGACCTCCTCCGCCTCCGGCTCGCTGGCATCGCCGTCCGGCGGCTCGACGGCCGTCTCGGCGGCCCTGTCGGCGCCGTCCACCCCGCCGGCGCTTTCCGTCTCCGTCGTCGCCTCGTCACTGCTCTGCTCGGGGTGGGAAGCGGCATCGTCGTCGGCGTCGATCGCGTCCTCGGGAGCCATGGGGCCGCCCGCATCGATCTCCTCGCCATGCGCCGTCTCGTCGGCCTCGTCGGCCTCTTCGGTCTCGTCGGTCGGCACATCGAGCAGCTCCGCTGTCTCGACGCCCTCGAGGTCCGCCGGGGCGTCGCCGCCGTCGGGCTCCTCGTCCCCGACCAGGCGCAGGGAGGTGGCGGCACCCGCGTCGTCGGCGTCGTCAGCCTCGAGCTCGGCATCGGCGGCCTCCACCAACCGAAGGGGCCGTCCCTCCTGGGCGCCGTCCCCATCGCCGACCGCGGCGGCAGGCTCGTCGTCGGCCGCGGGTGGTGTCTCCGGGGCGTCCACGGCACCGTCACCGTCGGCGACTGCGGCGGGCTCGAGCGCGCCCTCCTCGGCGGGACCGACCACGGCAGCAGGAGCGGGCGCCACTTCAGTGGGCGCGACTTCGGGAGCGGGCTCGACGAGGTCGCTGTACACGCGGATCCAGCGGATGCGCCCGTCCTCCACCCCCACGATGAAGATCCCGGCGGCCTCAGCCGAGTCGCCGGCGCCGTGGACCTCCACCCAGACCGTGTTGTCCTCGACCGCGCTGCGAAGGACGGTGAGGCGGAATCCGGGCTCGGCCTCGAAGATCGCCTTCCAATTGCTGACCAGCTGTCCCGAGCCGCGGAAGTTCCGGCCCGGGTGGATCGGCTGGATGCTCTCGAAGTCGTGGTGGACGCACGCCCGCAGCGCGTCAGCGTCGTGATGGTTGGCCGCGTCGAGGAACCGGGACACGACCTGCATCGGATCGGCGGTGCCATCCTTGGACCGCTTCAGGCCCACGATTCCTCCTGTCGACGTGTGCTTCGTCGCGGGTGCAAGAAGCTAGTCCCTACCGGGCGCGCTCTCGCCTCATCCCTGCTCGCCCGCCCGACGGTCCGCCCGCCACGGGGGCTGGCGCGGCGGGTCGAACAGCACGTGGACGGGCTCCCCGCGGAGCGCCCGGAACGCCTGCTGGCGCCAGCGCTCGGCACCGGCGAGAGGTGACGGCAGGGTGTCCTCGTCGAACCAGCCCGCGTCGAGGCACTCGAGCGGATGGTGGCGGAGGCTGCCGCCCACCACCCGGCAGTGGAACACGAGCGAGTAGAGGGGGATCCGAGTGAACCCGAGCCGGAGGCCGTCGAGGACAGCGATCAGGCGGACCGGCTCGATCTCGATGCCCGTCTCCTCGTGCACCTCCTTCACCGCCACCTCTGAGGGCGAGTAGCCGACGTCGGCCCACCCGGTGGGGTACAGCCACACCCCCGAGTCGGCCCGCTGCACGAGGAGGATCTGGTTGCGGTCGTTGCCGACGACCGCCCCTACCGCCACCTTGGGGGTCACGTAACCGGCGACGCCATCGCCGACCTGTCGCAACCACTCCTCGACCAGCACGTCGGGTGCCGGTTCGAGCCCGGCGGCCACCCGCATGTCGGCGGCCACCCGCAGCACCTCCTCGAACCGCTCGCGCTCGTAGAGGTTGTCCGAGAAGCCGAGCCCCGTGCGGGCGATGCCGGCCAGCGCTTCGCTCCACCGCAGCAGGTCGTGGGCGGAGGCGGCAGGACCGGAGCCGCGTTCGCTCATGCGACCATCGACGGTAGCGGTACCGGGCGGGAACGGTGCTCGAGCCGAGGCCGGGGACGAGCTCGGCTCAGGCGCCGGTCACTCGTCCTGCAGGTACCCGGGCAGGCCGCCACCGAGCCCGCCCGGGTCGCGCTCGACGCGCATGGCCTCTTCCTCGGCGCTCAAGCCGCCGACGTCGGGGACGGCCTCGCCGACCTCCTCGGCGGAGTCGTCCGCGTCGACGACACCGAGGTCGGGTTGCACGAGGCGGCCGGCCAGGGACTCGTCGTCGTCGAGCCCCTCGCCCACCGGGACGTCGGGCACCTCGCGGGCGACCCGCTCGGCGAGGGTTTCGCCCCTCGCATCCTCGGCCGCCGTCGTGCCGAACTCCTCGGCGCCCAACGGGTAGTCGCGCGGAGGCACGAGCCCTTCGGGCGTCTCCCCCGACAGGACCTTGCCGACGGGCTGGTCCTCCAGCTCGGGGATGCCCTCCTCCTCGAGGGAGGCCTCCCGGAGTAGGGCTTCGTCGTTCGGGTCCACGCTGATCTCCTCTCCCGCCGGCCCGTCACCTCGAGGTCGGGCAGTCAGCTCAACCCCTTCGGCGCCGACTACCCACACGGCGAGAGGGGCAAACGGCCGAGGCGACGACCCACCGGCGAGAGGATCACCCCTGGCGCCACGGGTGGCGGCGCTCGACCACCGACGCCAGGGCCCCTGCCGCCCCCGCTGCGAGAAGGCGCCGCGGCCGGCGCGCCGCGGCGATAGCGGCCCGAGCGGCGTTGGCGCCAGGGGCACCGTGCACCCGCCCCCGGGGTGGGCCGAAGCCGAGGCGAGGCTAAGCCCGCGCGCGGGTGTCTCGGGACGGGCCAGGCCGGGGGCGGGGCGGAACACGAGCTGTTGGTGCAGCTGCGCCGTCCCGGCGTTGACGGCTCCGCCCACCAGGCTCTCGTCGGCCTCGGCGAGGGTGCGGGGCGTGAAAACGTGGCGGCCCGCCACCTGTTTCCCGAAACCGGGAGCCAAGCGCTCGATGCGCGCCTCCATGCGGTCGGCGAAGCGCTCCGACTCGGCGTCGTCCCACGTGCCCTCCAACTCGCCGGCGGCGTCGCCCCGCGGCCGCTGGGGAACGTGCGTGTAGGCCCACGCCGTCTCGGTCCCGGGCGGCGAGCGGGTGGGATCGGTGGTCGTCATCTGCCCGAGGACGGAAACGGCTGGCGCGGGAGCTGCCCGGGCGCCAGCTCGGCGGAGTAGTGGGTGAGCTCGTCCATGCTGTCGGCCAAGTGGACGGTGCCGGCGTCGCCGGGCCCCTCCAGCTTCCACGGGATCGGGGCGTCGAGGGCCCAGTCCACCTTCACGGTGGCGTGGTCGAAGTGGAAGCGGCGGAGGTCGGCGAGGAAGTCGCCGGAGAGATGGTCCGGCCCGACGAGGTCGAGGAACAGCTGGGGGGCGTCGACCTCGGCGAGCACCGCCCGTCGGACGCGGACGTCGCTGCCGTCGCCGGTTGTCACGCCGATGGCGCGCCTGCCCTCCACCACGATCCTCACGACCCGGTTCCCGCACTCGACCCTCCCTCCTCGGGACTCGAGGCGCCGGACGAGGGCGGCGGCGAGCTGCCCGGCCCCGCCTTCGGGGACGGGGAAGCCGTGCTGCTGGGCGAGCGAGCACAGCAGCCAGCCGATCAGCGCGCCGGTGGCGCCCTCGGGCGACAGGTCGGTGTGGAGCGTGTTCCCGGCGATGAGCAGCGCGCCCCCCGCCCCGGCGAACTCCTCCTCGCCGAAGCGGCGGGCCGGGAGCGTGACCCGGCGGGCGAGGCGCAGCACGCCGGTGGGGCCGAGCCGCCACACGAGCCCTGCAGCCGGGAGCACGGGCGGGAACGGGGAGAGCAGGGACCGGACCAGACCGTCGCCCACCTCCGTCCAGAGCGCGTAGAGGCGGCGCCAGGCGTCCCCGTCTCCCGGCGCGTACTCGTCGAGCGAGCGGGTT